>DASSHD010000138.1:0-7762 GCA_035693085.1 Hanamia sp.
CATAAGTCATCTCTACCTCTGTCTTCACCTTCGCAAGGCTTGTGTCCATAGGCAAAACCATGAAAAAATTCTTTGCTATTTCTGCTTTTTGCCAAACATCTTCATTTGCAATTCCATCTATTTTGATCGCTTCGGTAGTAGGATAAATATGTAATTGAAAAGAAGCGTTCTTTTTTTGTGCAAAAGAAATCGAACTTAATACACAAACATAAAGGCAAAGTATAATTTTAATCAAGCTGTAAGAATATTTTAAAGAAAAATGTTGCTATTAATCAGCAACAGAAACTGTATCGTAAATGACAATCTTACCCCATAATTGAGAGCATTCATCTATAAATTTTAAATGAATAGGATCTGTCTGATATGAATCATGATCCTGCGTGTTCTCAAATAATAAAAGCCAGGAAACTGAATAGCTGTAATCAATTACTTCTCGTTTAGTATTTGCAGGAACGCCAATATGAAATTCTTTGATGGTTGGCGCTTTTGAAAGCTTTTTTAATCCCTCTGCCAATAGGTTCAAATCTTCCTTACTTTCCGGATTTTTTAACCAAAAAAATACGTGGTGGATAAAACCATTCTTTTCTATAAGCATAACATAAAAATTTTTGATAAATTCAGGATGGTCAAACTTAATGCATATTTTTCAGTTCAGTAAATAATCCTGTATCGCAAACTTTGCAAAGTTGTTCGATACTTGTTGCAAGTCAGTTCATTATTTCTACCCATCTATTCACAATTACTTATTGAAATAAATTTTCTTTCATTCAAATCAAAAGCTACCAGGTTTCCCAAAAGTTTACGATGCTTATAAACACATCCTCCATCAATATTAATGCAATTACCATTTTGGTTTATTATGTATTTCAGAGATACAGGGGTATGGCCATGTATCAATAATTTATTTTCCAAGGCAGGTTGATAAGGGGCAAAACCTCTTATCCAAAGCATGGCGGTTTTGTCCTCAAAAATATTTTGAATACTAAAATTCAATCCGGCATGTACAAAAATGTAGTTATCTTTTATTATATAATATTCAGTGCTCTTAAAAAATGATAAATACTTATCAGGCAAATCGTTTACTGAATTAATTCCAAAGCTTCTCATTGTAACTTTACCGCCATTTGAGAGCCACACATCCATTGCTTCTTCGTTAGTAACACTATCCAGCATCATTTGTTCATGGTTTCCTCTAAGCGTGTAAATATGATAGCCTTCCTCTTTTAATCCTAAAATAAAATCAATAACTTCTTTGCTTCTTTTACCTCTGTCAATATAATCTCCCACACAATAAATACTGTCTGTTTTCTGAATTTGTATTTTATCAAACAGTAATTTTTCAAATGTCTTTGCGCATCCATGTATATCACCAATTGCAAATATTCTTTCCATTATAGCAATTTGATTTTTTATGAGAATTCTTCATTCATTATTGAAGGTGCAATGAAGCTTTTCTAAGAGAAATTCTCACTTAATAGAAGAAATATAAATCTTTTTTATTTGCTTCTCTACTGTATCTATATAATTCTTTTGTATCCCGGGTTATAAGAAATGTAAAGTTTAGAATTTCAATAAATTCAGTTTGCTAAAAATGACTTTTACGATTATAACTTATTTCCTTCTTTTGGAAAAACAATAGATGGTGTAAATGATTTCGCTTTTTCAAAATCCATTAGTGCATAAGAAATGATAATTATTATATCTCCTACCGTACCTTTCCGGGCAGCAGGGCCATTCAGGCAAACCACGCCGCTTCCTCTTTCTCCTTTGATGAGATAGGTTTCTAAGCGTTCTCCGTTATTAGAATTCACAATAGTTACTTTTTCATTTTCAATCAAATTAGCAGCATCCATCAAATCTTCGTCTAAGGTAAGGCTGCCGACATAATTCAAATTGGCTTCAGTAATTACTGCTCTGTGAATTTTCGATTTAAGTATCTCTATTTGCATTATGCAAAATTAGGAATTAACCTGTTTAAGCCATGCAAAAGTTTCAATTACTTTATCAGGCGAATAATGCTTTTTATTTAGGCTTATTATACCACTTTGAAAAAGAATTTATCTTACAGTAAGCAAACAATTATTCAAGATTCTTATTTTCTATTTCACAATAAGAAAAGAAAACAAAGCAATGGCAGCATTACATTAATAAACGCCGGAAAGTTAAATTCATAATTTTAAATCTTCCTTTCCGATTATACTCATCATTCGTTTACTTTGCAAAAAATAATTAATATTCCAGTTGGGATGCAATAGCAACCTGAACAATAAAATCTCATTCTCAGAAAAATGTATATCGGCAAAAAAGTTGTTGTAGTTCTTCCCGCATATAATGCAGCACTTACACTTAAAAGAACTTACGATGAAATTCCTTTTGATATTGTGGATGAAGTGATATTGGTAGATGATAACAGCAGTGATAAGACAATTGAGATTGCACACGACTTGGGCATTTCTCACATTATCAAGCACGATGAAAACAGGGGTTATGGTGGCAATCAAAAAACATGTTATAATAAAGCACTTGAAATTGGCGGAGATATCGTTGTTATGCTGCATCCGGATTATCAATACACGCCCAAACTAATTCCTTCAATGGTAATGCTTATTGCCAACAATGTTTATCAGGTAGTGCTTGGTTCGCGAACATTAGGAAAAGGAGCATTAGTGGGAGGAATGCCATTATATAAATATGTCGCCAACCGCGCATTGACTTTTTTTCAGAATGTGATGCTCAATCAAAAAGTATCTGAATATCATACCGGCTATAGGGCATTTTCACGCGAAATTTTGGAACGTATTAATTATGAAATTGATTCGGAAGATTTCATTTTTGATAACGAAATGCTTTCTCAAATCATCTATCTTGGCTATGAAATAGCCGAAATCACCTGCCCCACAAGGTACTTTGAAGAAGCTTCCAGCATCAACCTTAGACGAAGCATTACTTATGGACTTGGTGTCCTTAAAGTTTCTGTTGTTCACCGTTTGTGCAAATGGGGATTTATGAAGAGAAAAATGTACGAGCCTTTAGCAATTGAGAATTGAGAATTAATAATTCGTAGCCGCCAACGAAAAATAAATAAACTTTGCATCTTAATTTAAAATCTACCGTCAGCAAATGCAATTAAGCAAAAAGCAAATAATTATTACCATCGCTGTTCTTGCGGCGCTTTTTTTTATTCCTTTCCTGGGCCGTGTACATTTATTCGATTGGGATGAAGTGAACTTTGCGGAGTGTGCACGCGAAATGATAGTGACACATGATTACAGCAGAGTTTATATCAACTTTAAACCTTTCTGGGAAAAACCGCCTATGTTTTTCTGGATGCAGGTAGGTGCTATGAAAATTTTTGGTATAACAGATTTTGCTGCCCGTTTCCCCAATGCGATCTGTGGAATAGTAACATTGATTGTTGTTTTTTTATGTGGCAATAAAATTTATGATAAAAAATTCGGAATACTTTGGGCGTTAGCTTTTGGAGGCTCTCTTTTTCCAAATATGTATTTTAAATCCGGAATTATTGATCCCTGGTTTAACCTCTTCACATTTTTATCATTGTACAATTTCATTTTATATCATTGGTCAAGAAATAAATTTGATAAAGAAGGATTGAAAAAAAATCCCGTCACGTATGTAATATGGTCTGGAATTTTTATGGGGCTTGCCATATTAACCAAAGGCGAGGAATCACTGCTGGTATATTTATTATGCCTGGGTGTCTATCTGGTTTATAACCAGTTTCGAATTTATTTTAACTGGTGGCATGCACTTTTATTTTTGGCCGTTGCTTCCATTGTTACTGCAACATGGTATGGTTATGAAACTGTAAAAAATGGTCCATGGTTTATTACCTCATTTTTAGAATACCAATACCGTCTCTTTACCACTCATGATGCTGGCCAGAAGGGATTCCCCGGCTACCACTATGTCGTGCTGCTGGTTGGTTGTTTTCCCGCTTCGTTGTTTGCTATTCCTTCTTTCTTTAAATCAGGTTACAACGGAAAGTTTGACAAAGATTTTAAAAAATGGATGCAGATCTTATTTTGGGTAGTGACTGTACTATTTACTATAACTCAGTCACGCATCATTCATTATTCTTCATTAGCATGGTTTTCCGTAAGTTTCCTCGCAGCTTATACCATTTATAAATGGGATATAAAACAATTATCCTACAAGAAATATGTAGGTGTTTTTATTGCGATATTAGGCGGTATCATTTCTCTTTTTTTATTGGCATTGCCATACCTCGCCATGAATTTGAAAAAATTTGCTGATTATGTAAAAGATCCTTTTACAAATGCTATGATGAAGTCCGATGTTCATTGGAGTGGGGTTGAAGGTATCGCAGGTTTATTGATGATTGTTTCAATTATAATTGGAATTATACAACTCAGGAAAAATAATTTTAAAAAAGCAGCATGGGTACTCTTTGGAGGAACCGCAATAGTTATTTTTTTAGCATCGGCAATGATCGTTCCAAAAGTGGAAAAATATACCCAGGGTGCCGCCATTGATTTTTATATACAAAGACAGGGCGAAGATTGTTATGTAAACACCTTAGGATATTTTAGCTATGCACAGTTATTTTATACAAAAAAAGAAAAACCCACTAATCCAAATTCATACAACGAACAATGGTTGCTCACGGGTGATATTGATAAACCTGCCTATTTCGTATCAAAGATTGGCAGGTTTGAAAAGTATAAAAAATATACAGAACTAAAAGAATTGTACAGAAAGAATGGATTTATTTTTTTGAAGAGAGATGTGAAGAATTAGTTCAAAGTTCATAGTTACAAAGACACTACAAACTAAGAAATAAGAACTATTTCCTCTTCTCTGAAAAAAATCTTAAAATTTTGCTGATGATTTTATCATTGGCGCCCAGCTTCCCTTTGATTTCAGTATAAGCAGCTACCATAGCATTATCTATTTTAACCCTTAATTTTTTATTTTCTTCTCCGGGGCGCGCCTGGTAAAAAGTGGCACGACGAAAGGGTTTATCTTCAATAGAATAATAATACAAAGCAATGGAACGCCTGTAAACACCCTCCGGACAAGTCATTGGCTCAGGATGCCCATGATATGAATCCGCATCGGTATTGAAAATAACACAACGGTTAAAAACAGGTGATATTTTTGCTTCACAGGCTTTCATCTTAGTATCCCATAATTCTAATTTCCCTCCCCACTCCTCTTTCCAATCTTTGTTAAGATATACCAGCACGTTTACTCTTCTCTGCCAATTCCGATGATGGGGATGTACAGTAAAATCTGCATGAATATTAAGATAGCCTCCTTTTGTAGATTGATGTATGCCGCCACCCTCAAGGTAATCATCTTTCTGAAGATTTTTTATACCTGTAAGCGTACTAAGAAATTCTAAAAATTCCGGAGAATTTAATTCATTTATAGTGCCTTTGATGGTTTCAGGCAAAACTTCCAATTTATTAAGCCCTTTCTTTTTCTCATTGTAATGAGTATAATTTATCCAACCGTCAGCTTCATTTAATTTATTGAACTCTCTAATACATTCATCCAATATTTCGGGGTTCAAAAAGTTTTCCAGAATAATATGAGGATAGGGGCTGGCATTTTGATACTGCTTGCTCAATTCCGGTAAATTCCCGTTCCATTTTGTATAATCGAATATTTGAGTTGATGTTTCCACGTTATAACATGTTAAGAATTGCAAAGATATACCGCACAATCGGTAGATTAGTGAATACTTTCAAGTTAAATTATTCACAGTTTTGTCACTTGCGCAGTATAATTTGTTTGCAATTTTAAATAATTAAAATTTAGATAAAACATCTCAATTACATTACAGAATATGAAAGAGATTTTTATTTGCTAAAAAAGGAAAGAATTATAAACTCATGCCACCGCCTTATTCACCAAATCTGCTGCTTCACTCAATAAAATTGCAGATTCTACTTTCAAGCCACTTTTATCAATAAGGTCTTTGGCAATTTCAGCATTGGTTCCCTGCAGACGAACAATAATAGGAATTTTAATATTTCCAATAGATTGATAAGCGTCTATAACACCTTGTGCTACGCGGTCGCAGCGCACAATACCACCAAAAATATTAATAAGGATTGCTTTGACTTTCGGATCTTTTAAAATAATTCTGAATCCAGCTTCTACGGTTTGCGCGTTGGCAGTGCCACCTACATCTAAGAAGTTGGCTGGCTCTCCGCCACTTAATTTGATCATATCCATCGTAGCCATAGCAAGGCCGGCACCGTTTACCATGCAACCAACATTCCCATCCAGTTTTACAAAGTTCAAATTGAATTTGGCGGCTTCCACTTCTGTAGGATCTTCTTCACTTGTATCGCGCATTGCAGCAACATCAGGATGACGCATCAAAGCGTTGTCATCAACATTCATTTTACAGTCAACAGCAATTATTTTTCCATCGCTTGTTTTAAACATCGGATTGATCTCTAACATACCACAGTCAAGCCCCACATAAGCGTTGTATAAAGAGGTAACAAATTTTACACAATTCTTAAACGAAGATCCGCTTAATCCAAGATTAAATGCAATTTTCCTGGCTTGAAATGACAGCAATCCTCCTCCCGGATGAACCCATTCCTTAAATATTCTTTCAGGAGTATCATGGGCTACATCTTCAATATTTACTCCACCTTCGGTACTGTACATAATTACGTTTTTACCTTTTGCCCTGTCCATTAAAATGGATAAATAAAATTCTTTTACAGGCTCGCTTCCTTCATAGTAAACATCCTGCGCTACCAATATTTTACTTACCAATTTCCCCGCTTCTCCTGTTTGTACTGTCACCAAAGTGCCACCAAGAATATTTTGTGCAATAGTTTTTACATCTTCCAAACTTTTAGCAACGGCGACTCCTTTTTGTTCTGTACCACGTATCTTACCTTTACCTCTACCTCCGGCATGTATTTGTGCTTTAATCACAGCAAACTTGCTTCCATATTGACTATTAATAAAACGATAAGCATCTTCGGCCTCAGTAACGGTGCTGCAAGCTATACCTTCCTGAACAGGAACATTGTATCTTTTCAATAATTCTTTTGCCTGGTATTCGTGTAAATTCATAAAAAAAGTTTTAGCGAAGATAAAGGCAAAAAATTAAAATGGCTTAACTTTCAGCTCTCTTTGGCCACGCCTGCCCGACTATTTCATTCAGGCGGATATTTCCACGGATCTTTATTAGGCATATAGTTTGACGATAATTAAATAAACCCAGTTACTAATATTTTTAAAGTTTGAAATGCATCTTTACTTTGTAAACAATAAACTATAATTTTATAAATATTAATAACTTTTTTAGAACAATAATCATGAAATATAACGCAAGGCTTCAATTAAACTCATCATGTACTTCACCTTTGGTTACAATCAATCCGGCTAAACCCCGCCAGCATTTGAATGGTCTTTTTTATTTCTTTTTCTTCACCACAATACTCATTAATACAAACCCTTTTATGATGGAATTAAAAACAAACGAATCAAAAAAATTTGAAGACTTGACCGTTACGCTAACCGATGGAGGCCATAAAATTTTAATGGGCGAAGACGGAAGACGCAGCGGTGATCTTTCTTTTGCAGAGATTACCTTGCAAACACATGCCTTGCCTGCCAAAAGTTATAGGATCTACCACCCTGAAGGGGAAAAAGAATTCAATAAAAATATTGAATTTGGTAATTACATCGTTACTGCAAAAGACATGGAGTGGAATGGAGTGAGCGTAAAGTTGGCAATAGA
>DASSHD010000139.1:0-3251 GCA_035693085.1 Hanamia sp.
TTTTAGCGTTCTTTTTTAAAGCAGAGTTTATAAGATCACCTGTCCCTCTGCTATTTGCTTTCATTGGATTTAGCTCATTTGGCTTCAACAATTTTAAACCTGAAGCATCTGCCATTTCAATGATCGCTGTTTTTTCTTTCTCAACCCATTCAAAAGAAGCTTTAATAATCCTTCCTAAAGGATCGTGTACCGTTACCGTGATGGAGCGGCTATTCCATTCCCTTGCGATTAGTGCCGCCGTACCATCACCGCCGTCACCAATAGGAATAAGTTTCAGGTTGCAGGAAAGATTACTTAGACGAACCCCCTTTGCAATACAATTTGCAGCTTCTTCAGCAGATAAACTTCCTTTAAAAGCGTTAGGCGCAATGACAATGTTCATGATGTCTTTAAGAATTGCTTGGCCATAGCCTGTTAGATTTTAAATGTAGGTAGTTGTTTTAATACTCCCGTTATGACCGGATTATTTATTAAAGAAGTTTGTAAAAAAAATTAGAACCGAACGGCTGCAATTCTTATTTTAGGAGGTCCCGAGCGGATTCGAACCGCTGTAGAAGCTTTTGCAGAGCTTTGCCTAAGCCACTCGGCCACAGGACCCTATTTTTTAAAAGGCGCACAAAAATAGGAAATTTTTACTTAGAATAATATAATTCCCGATTTGAAGATTTCATTCATTTGTATTGAACTATTTTTGTAAAAATATAAAGCTAAGAATCCTGGATTTTTTTATTTTTTATAAAATTTTAAATAACAGTAATGCAGCGTATCGCCGAATCTGAATTAATCATTAATCCACGCGGAGCTATCTACCATTTGAATCTGAAGCCTG
This sequence comes from Hanamia sp., assembly GCA_035693085.1. Classification (GTDB taxonomy): domain Bacteria; phylum Bacteroidota; class Bacteroidia; order Chitinophagales; family Chitinophagaceae; genus Ginsengibacter. The sequence continues at coordinate 830 of DASSHD010000139.1, forward strand.
ATGAAATTGCTGAAAATATAATTACAGTAGGAGATCCGGACAGGGTAAAAGAAATAAGCAAGCATTTTGATAATATTGAATTAGAAAGGCAGCACAGGGAGTTTGTTACTCATACCGGGTACATCGGAAATAAAAGAATTTCTGTGGTAAGTACGGGCATTGGCCCTGATAATATTGATATTGTTTTAAATGAACTCGATGCTTTGGTGAATATTGATTTTGACAACAGGTCTGTAAGGGATAGATTAAAATCGTTGAACATTATACGTATTGGTACTTCAGGCTCTTTGCAGGCTGATGTGCCCGTAGATAGTTTTGTGGCAAGTACGCATGGACTGGGAATTGATAACCTGATGAATTTTTATCTCTTTGAAAATAATGAGGAAGAAAAACAATTGATTCATTCTTTTGTTACTCAAACTCAGTTGCACAATGGTTTTGGGAATCCCTATATCTCTGCTGCTTCAATGCATTTATTAAAACATTTTGTAGATGGGTATCACCAGGGAATTACAGTTACATGCCCTGGATTTTATGGACCACAAGGCAGGATTCTCCGTCTCGGCATTTCCAATCCCCATCTTATAGACAGGCTTACTTCATTTGGATTTGGAAAGTATAGGATCACAAATTTTGAAATGGAAACGTCTGCTATATATGGATTGGGCAAAGCTTTGCACCATAATTGCCTTTCTTTAAGCGCAATTATTGCGAACCGTATTCATAAGAATTTTAGTAAAGATGCAGGAGCTCTGATTGAGAAATTAATTACAGAATCTTTAGAAATAATAACGCAAAAATTATAAGATGAAAATTAAATTTGAAAAATACCAGGGAGCGGGAAATGATTTTATTTTATTCGATAACAGGCTAAATATTTTGGATAAAATAACAGAAGAACAGGTAAGGAAAATGTGTGACCGGAGGTTTGGGATTGGTGCAGATGGCTTGATGTTGTTGAATGAGAAGGAAGGTTTCGATTTTGAAATGATTTATTTTAATGCAGATGGAAAAGAAGGTTCTATGTGCGGAAATGGTGGTCGTTGTATTACACAATTTGCATACACATTAGGTATCAAAAAAAATGAATACTTGTTTTCTGCTACAGACGGAAATCATAAAGCAGAGATAGACCTGGACAAAAAAATAAAATTGCAGATGGCTAATGTTTCCAATATTGAATTTTCATTAGATCATTATGTTTTAGATACCGGTTCACCTCATTATGTAAAATTTGTTACCGGGCTTAAGGACTTCGATGTAGTAGGTGAGGGGCGTAAAATCCGCAATAGTAAAGAGTTTGTGAAGAAAGGAATAAATGTAAACTTTGTAGAAACGTTGAGCGATGATCAGATATTTGTACGCACTTATGAACGCGGAGTAGAAGACGAAACTCTAAGCTGCGGCACCGGAGTTACAGCATCTGCGTTGGTGGCAGCGCATAATGATAATGGGTTTAACAGAGTGGAAGTAAAAACAAAAGGCGGTGATCTGAGTGTTGAGTTTGATAAAAAAAGTGACACAGAATTTGCAAATATATGGTTATGCGGACCTGCTACATTTGTATATTCCGGAGAAATTGAATTAAAAGATTGATCATGTTTAATTTTAATGTCAGGGTATATGGAATACTGATCAATGAAGAAGACCAGATCCTCGTCAGTGATGAATATATACGGGGCAAATTTTATACTAAATTCCCCGGTGGAGGGTTGGAATTGGGAGAGGGTACGCGCGATTGTTTAAAAAGAGAATTTAAAGAGGAAATGGATTTATCAGTAGAAGTAGGAGACCATATTTACACTACTGACTTTTATCAGCAAAGCGCATTTAATCCTGATGATCAAATCATCTCGATCTATTATTTTGTCAAACCAACCGAACCGATACTTTTTCATCTTACTCATTCTAAATTTGATTTTACAGAAAGCCAGTTAAGAATTTATGAAGAAAAATCAGAGATAGAAACTTTTCGTTTTATAAACTTAAAAGATCTCTCAAGCGAAGATGTAACACTTCCTATTGATAAAATTGTCGTGGATTTAGTGTTGGGAAATGTCCGTTAAACTTTTGGAAAGTTACAGAGTTATAAAATTTTTATGGAATTCCATAGACAAACTTTCCAAAAGTTTTTTGAATGAAGTTTATTAAAAAGCAAAAATAAAAATCTGCAATATTTATTTGTTTACTGTAAACTTTTGGAAAGTTACAGAGTTGTAAAGTTTTTACGGAATTCCATAGACAACCTTTTCAAAAGTTTTTTGAATGAAGTTTATTAAAAAATAAAAATAAAAATCTGCGATATTTATTTGTTTACTGTAAAATTTTGGAAAGTTACAGAGTTGTAAAATTTTACGAAACTCCTTAGGCAAACTTTCCAAAAGTTTTTGAGTTCACTTTTGGAAAGTTATTCTTTTATAAA
>DASSHD010000140.1:0-7718 GCA_035693085.1 Hanamia sp.
CAAAGGAACAAAAAAAATAAATCAGGATTATTCTTTACGGCGGGATTTTTTACGATCCCTGTGTTTTAAGATGGGAACACGTCCTTCATTTCCTTTTAATAATCTGCTGATATTTTTTTGATGAGTGAGCACTATAAGACAGGCAACTGCTACCGCAAATACCCGATAAAAAACTTCCTGTTCATTATATATCCATAATACACAAATAGGAAGCGCCACTCCTGCTAATATGGAACTTAAGGAAACATATCTCGTTAAATAAAGTACCAATAAAAAAACGCCTACACAATTGATTGCGACAATCGGCTGAATGGCTAAAACCATTCCAAATAAAGTAGCAACTCCTTTACCTCCTCTGAATCCTGCCCAAATGGGGTAAATATGCCCAATAACTGCAGCAAGTCCAAGTCCAATCATCAGATTGGTGCGATCTAACTCATTGTTGATATAATAAGGAAGCAAATTATAAAGAGCTACTGCCAGAATTCCTTTAAGCATATCACCTATCATCACTATAGTTCCAAACTTAGGCCCTAAAACCCTGAAAGTGTTGGTAGCGCCCATGTTGCCGCTTCCATATTCACGGATATCTATATTGAAAAATGCTTTACTTACTATGATAGCAGTGGGAATTGAACCAATAAAGTAAGCAAGTATAATTAGTATTAATTCTTTCATATTTATTAGTGTATCAAAACACTGTTTGGGACAGCAAATATAACATTAAATTCATGCCGCTTACAGTTAAATTTTATAAAGGTGTAATTCATACTTTTTGGAATAAAACAGAAACCCAACCATCTCTTTGAATGATTTCTTTTGTAAAAACGTTCCTTTCTTCAAATATATTTTGCATTTCTTTTTTATCTTTCAATAAATATCCTGATGTCAATAATACTGATTCAGGTTTCAAAAGCGATGAAAGGGATTTTGCTGCATCAGACAATACATTCAGGTTAATATTAGCAAGTATAATATCCACAGGTTCAAGACCTGAAAGATCATCCTGCTCTTTTACAAAAATATTTCTGCAATTATTAGCTTCCAAATTTTCATTGGCATTATTAATGCTCCATTCATCATTATCAATTGCGATAACTTTTGCAGCTCCACATTTTTCGGCAAGTATAGCCAGAACACCAGTTCCCGTACCAAAATCCACTACTGTTTTATTTTGAAAATCTATTCTTTCCATCATCTCTATCATTAAGAAAGTAGTGGCATGATGGCCGGTACCAAAACTCATTTTTGGCGTTATGATCAATTCATGTTTTATATTTTTTATTGAATCATGAAATGAAGGGCGTATTGCTGCAAAACCGTGAACGATAACAGGCTCAATAGTACTTTCCCATTGTTGATTCCAATTTTCTTTTTCAATGATCTCTTTTGCAAAGAAAAAATCTTCAAACAAAATTTCTTTCAATTCTTTTTCATCAAAATTTTCTGCTTCAATATATGCGTACAATAAATTCCCTTCCTGTTCAAATGCATAAAATTTTATTTCTGAAAGTTCAGCAATCATTATTTCTGCAGCTTCAGCAGAAGGAGTTTTAATGCTTATTTTTAAATACTTCTCCATAAAAAAAGCCTGTATTTTCTACAAGCTTTGGCATTATTTTAAAAAAAATAAAATTAATGTTCGTTACGGTGCTGAGGCGCTGAATGTTGTTCTGGTTTTGGTAACAATGCCTTTCTGCTCAATTTAAATTTACCTGTTTTAGGGTCCACACCTACTAATTTCACTTTTACTTTATCGCCTTCCTGGAAAATATTATCCATATTTTCCAAACGTTTCCACATGATCTCTGAAATATGCAATAACCCCTGTTTGCCTGGCAAAAATTCTACAAAAGCACCAAATTCTTTAATCCCTTTTACAGTTCCTTCATACACATCGCCAACTTCGGGTACGGCTACTATGCTATTTACCCAAGCCACGGCCTGGTCAAGGCTCTCTTTATTAGCTGAAAAAATACTTACTTCACCTGTTTTTCCTACTTCTGTAATATTAATAGTTGCTCCGGTAGTCTTTTGTATTTCCTGGATGATCTTTCCGCCCGGCCCTATCACCGCTCCTATAAATTCTGAGTCTATGATCAGTTTCTCCATCCGGGGTGCATGTGGTTTCACATCAGCATTGTGCTCCGGAATACATTTATACATCGCATCAAGAATATGTATTCTTCCTTTCTTTGCCTGGTCAAGCGCCTGCCTCATCACATCCATGCTCAATCCGTCCACTTTAATATCCATCTGTACTCCGCAAATACCATCTCTTGTTCCGGTAACTTTAAAATCCATATCTCCGAGATGATCTTCATCACCCAGGATATCAGAAAGAATAGCAAATTGTCCTTCTTTAGAAATTAAGCCCATAGCAATTCCACTCACATGTTTTTTAAATGGAACACCAGCATCCATTAATGCCAATGAACCTGCACACACTGTAGCCATAGACGAAGAACCATTGCTTTCCAGGATATCACTCACCACTCTCACGGTATAAGGATATTCATCGCCCGGCAGTATTTGTTTTAAAGAGCGCATGGCCAGATTTCCATGTCCTACTTCCCTACGACCTACACCTCGCATCATTTTTACTTCGCCGGTGGAAAACGGAGGGAAATTATAATGCAAAATAAATTTAGAATAATTGCTTGTGGCAGCGCTCTCTACTAATAATTCATCGAGAGGAGTACCAAGAGTAACCGTAGTTAATGATTGAGTTTCACCACGTGTAAATAAAGCAGAACCATGAGGTGATGGAAGAATATTCACTTCCATTGTTAAAGGTCTTATCTCGTCAAGTCCCCGTCCATCAAGGCGTTTGCGCGTAGCAAGCATCATATCGCGAACAACATGATATTGCAATTCTCCAAAATAATATTTTATCAAAGATTTATCTTCATCAGGTAATTCTTCTCCAAGATGTTCTTCAGTTTCTTTTACAAGTTGATCAAAAGCATCCTGCCTTTCATGTTTTGCAGAAGGGTTAGAAGCAATAGCAAGCATTTTATCTTTAGCAAATTCAATTATCTTTTTTTCTAATTCTTCGTTGCGATAAGGTTTAGTGTATTCGCGTTTAGCTTTCGCGCCCACTTTATCTCTTAATTCTTCCTGGGCTTTTACCTGTATCTTAATGGCTTCGTGCGCCACTTCAATCGCTTTTATCAGATCCTCTTCCTGGCATTCTTTGGCTTCTCCTTCTACCATCATAATATTTTTGGCAGTAGCGGCAATTATAAATTCCAGTTCTGCTTCTTCCAATTGAGTGCGCGTAGGATTCACCACAAATTCACCGTTTACTTTACCTACTCTTACTTCAGAAATTATTTCCTGGATAGGAATATCCGATACGGCCAATGCAGCGGAAGCAGCAAGGCATGCCATAGCATCAGGCATCACTTCGGGATCGCTCGAAACAAGAGAAACCAATACCTGAACTTCGCACAAATAATCATCTGGAAATAAAGGCCTCAGTGCACGGTCAATCAACCTTGAAGTTAAAATTTCATAGTCATTCAGCCGCGCTTCTCTCTTAAAAAAAGATCCTGGAATTCTTCCGGCAGAAGCAAATTTTTCCTGGTAATCAACTGTGAGAGGGAAAAAGGATTGTCCTTCCTTTGGTTCTTTGTTGGCGACTACCGTTGCCAAAATGATACAATTGCCCTGGCGCACTGTAACGGCGCCATCAGCCTGCCGGGCAAGTTTGCCGGTTTCAATCGTAACCGTACGGCCTTCGCTAATATCAAAAGTTACATTTACCGGATTTGGAGTATTCATCATTATTTTTAATTAGTTTATAAAAAAGTATTCCCAACCGTAATTTCAGTTGGGAATAGCACACAATATCATTTTAATAAAATTATTTACGAAGCCCTAACTTTTCAATCAATTCACGATAACCTGATAAATTATGTTTGCTTAAATAAGCCAGCAAACTTTTTCTCTTACCTACCATTTGCATCAATCCGCGTTGGGTACTAAAATCTTTTTTGTTAGCACCTAAATGATCGGAAATATGATTGATCTTTTCTGTTAGAATAGCTACCTGAGCCTCTATAGAACCTGTATTTTTAGCATTGCCGCCAAAATCTGAAAAGTATTTTGTTTTGCTTTCTGATGTTAAATAAGCCATCTTTTTTGAAATAAATTTTAATAATTGGCTGCAAATGTAGTATTAAATTTTGATTATTTAAGCAGCTATATATCCTATTTTTTTTAAAAAATTTTCAACTTATCAAATATTTACCTGTTTTTTTGAGATTCCATTGGTCATTGATTTCAGGTTGAGAGCATATAATGCGATAAATACTAATCCGAAAAAGTTGGTAAAAGATGAAATACCTATTGCCAGAAAATCATTTCCATAAACATAAAACGGAAATATTATTCCAAATACTACTCCCAATATATAGAGGTAAAAACCTTTTCGGTACAACCACCACATCAATAAAGCGCCTGAAAGGGTTAAAAGAGCCGCAATAAAACGGCCAATAGCGGATTTGCGGATATTATTTTCATTCAGAATTTTTGAAAATGATGCCTTCATTTTTCCTTCAAATGGGTTGTGCTTATGGATTACTACTCCGGCAGTGTCTTTTTGCAAAACAGAATCCGTTCTCATTCCGGCATTTTCAGAAAAAATCGTTGCCGTTTTATGAGCAGTTGTGTATGACCAAACATTACTTGCAATTGACCATCCGCTTCCAATAAAAGTAAGTATGCAAAGCCATGTTAAAAAAGATGGCCTTTTCTCAGGTTCTGTTTCGAAATCGTATAGATTGCTCTCCATTAAGATTATAATTATTATAACAATATTACATTTTTAAAAATTATTCTTTAATTTATTGGCATAAGCCTGAATTAAAAAACATCTTATCTAAAATATGTCGTAAGTATCATTATTGAACGGAATTAAGAATCCGGATTATTTGTTTGTTTACTGCTATAAGAAATACAGCAAAGCCTCACAACCTTTTAATACCAATATTTTTCCACCCCCGACGCAGGTTTCCAACCATAATGCGGCTCAAAATAATTCCATAATAATGAAGAAACATTTCGTGCCAGTTGCCAGGCTTCATTCTCCGGCACCCATCTTTGATCCGCATTATTTTTTGTGGCAATATAGAAAACATAATCTCCATGAGGGGCATTTACAAGCACTGCTTCCGATCTTGATGCATCAACCATTCCCTGTTTGGATGCCGCCTGTACATAAGGAGGTATTTGAGAAAGAGCATATTCATCCCAAAAAATATGAGTGAGGTCACGATACATTCGCTGGCTTGCCGCAGGGCTTACCGCTTTTCCATCGCGGATCATTACGAGCAGATTAGCCATTTCCCGTGGAGTAGTTTGCCCCCATCCGAATTTTTCAGCATCCTTTTCACGCCCAGGCGTACGCGAATTAAGCCGTGTAAATTCAAATCCGTGGCCAGCCAGCCACGAGTTAATGGTGATTCCGCCACCGGCCAATTTTTCACACCATCGTGCAGCCGTATTATCACTATGAGAAATCATCAAAGTAACAGCTACATTCAATTCAGTTTTGGTACTGTCTTTAAAATATTGCATGAGCCCAGATCCGCCATGAGCCATACTATCAAGATACAACAGAGGTTGGTGATATGTATAAACTCCTTGTTCAATTTTATTAAAGATTCCTATTAATATCGGTATCTTAATAATACTCGCTGTGGGAAAAATCGTATCGGCATTGATGGCAACTTCTTTCCCCGTTTTTAAATTGCGAACATAAATTCCTGCGGTACCATGAAAAGAATCAATTAAAACTTTCAATTGTTTTTCAAGTTTTTTATCTGTCTTAAATTGTGAGAAAGACGTTTGATTCAAAAGCAAGCTCTGCAGCCAGAAAAGAGTTATTACCCGAAAACAAATTTTCATTCTTATAATTTTCTGAAAAATACATCATTGGAATTAATTTACAAATAATTTGCAGGAACAAGGCATAACCCACTCTCCCGAATTTGTACAATTACCCGAAATAAAGCACCTTTACTTTTATGAATTTAAAATTTGCGATTATAGGTTGCGGAAGAATCGGAGAACGCCATGCAGAAAATATAACCAAATCCGCTTCCCTAATTGGAGTGTGTGATATTATCCCGGTAAAAGCAGACGCATTGGCAAAAAAATTCGGGGCAAGAGCTTATTACTCTTTAGAAGATCTTTTGAAAAATGAAAGGCAATTATCCGTAGCCAGCATTTGCACACCAAACGGATTACATGCCGGTCAGTCCATACAATGCCTGAGTGCAGGGCTTCATGTACTCTGTGAAAAACCTTTATGCCTGCAATCAAAAGATGGATTAAAAATGATTGCTGCATCGGAATTATCAAAAAAAGAACTCTTCGTTGTAAAACAAAACCGTTTTAATCCTCCTGTTATCGCGGTGAAAAAAATATTGGATGAAAATAGACTGGGAGAAATATTCAGCTTCCAGATAAATTGTTTTTGGAACAGGCCAAATGAATATTATTCCAACACATGGAGAGGAACAAAATATCTGGATGGAGGAACCCTTTTCACACAATTCAGCCATTTTATAGATGTAATGTACTGGATGCTGGGTGATGTAGAAAAGGTGCATGCTGTTGGAAAGAATTTTGCGCATCCAACAATTGAATTTGAAGATAGCGGAGCTATTATCTTTGAAATGAAAAGCGGAGTTTTGGGTACACTGAATTATAACGTGAATTCTTTTAAAAAAAATATGGAAGGCTCTATCACCATCTTTGGGGAAAAAGGAACAGTAAAAATCGGCGGCCAGTACCTGAATGAACTGGAATACCAGTCAATTGATGATTATGAAATCCGCGATCTTCCTAAAACTAAAAATGCTAACGATTATGGATTTTACCAGGGCAGCATGAGCAATCATAATAAAGTTTATGAAAATTTATTTAAGGCGTTAAAAAATGATCAACATGAAATGGTCAGCGCTAAAGACGGGTTAAAAACTGTTGAAATAATTGAAAGAATCTATGACGCTATGCGATAATTCTTTTCTGAAAAAATGAAGCCGTTCGGGCTTTTAATGATTTTTAATATGCTTTTATTTTATTCAAATATTATATCAGCCAGAAGCAATTATGTTTTCGAATTGGTTTTTAATTTAATGGGGATAAGATACCAGTTAACCAATGACAGATTGTTATTTGAAAATTACCCGGATATAAAAATAAATTACTCCAATAAGCGCATAGGGGATGAATTTTTTATAAAATCTTCATCACTTTTGCTCGAAAATTTTATAAAAAAAACCAATATAATTGTTGTGGAAAAATTTCAAACAAAAGTTTTATTTCCGAACGACTCATCATGTGATTTAGGGTTTGATATTTTTTCGGCAGTATTTTATATGGTTAGCAGATACGAAGAATATTTACCTTTCCAACCGGATCAGCACGGCCGGTTTAAAGCCATTGATAGTTTGGCCTACCAAAATAACTTTTTACAAAGTCCCGTTGTAGATATCTGGATTAAAAACTTAAAAAATATTTTATTAAAAAAATCACCTTCTTTAAAGACAAGTGAACCTTCCTTTAGGGCATTGACAACTTACGACATAGATACGGCCTATAAGTATAAAGGAAGAAACCTTTTACGGACCACAGGTGCAGTAGTAAGGGATCTTATACAATTCAATTTTAAGAATACTTTAAAAAGAGCCGAAACACTTTTTAAT
>DASSHD010000141.1:0-3951 GCA_035693085.1 Hanamia sp.
CGCAAAGTTCCTAAAGGCGATGTGTTTGAATTTGCACGTGCTGCAGGTTTGCTCGCTATAAAAAAAACAAGTGATGTCATTCCTGATTGCCATCCATTGCCTGTTGAATTTGCGTCCATCACTTATGAAATTCAGGATTTATCCATAAAAATCTCAGTGGAGATTCATACGATTTATAAAACCGGCGTTGAAGTAGAAGCCATGCATGGTGCGGCAGTTACGGCTTTGGTAATGTATGATATGTTGAAACCTGTTGATAAGCAAATTGAAATTTCCAATATTAAATTAGAAAGTAAGCAGGGAGGTAAATCGGATTTTAAACAAATTGCCAAAGGCAAAATTAAATGTGCAGTAATTGTTTGTTCGGACCGTATTTCAAAAGGAGAAAAGCAGGATTTATCAGGGAAAGCCATTGTGAAAAACCTGGAAAAATTTGATATTGATACCAGTGAATATAAAATTATTCCCGATGATTTCAACCTCATCCAGGAAACACTAAAAACATTGGTTGAACACAATTTTAACCTGGTAATTTTTAGTGGAGGCACCGGTTTATCTGCACGCGATGTAACGCCCGACGCTATCTCACCTTTGATTGAAAAAGAAATTCCGGGCATTATGGAACACGCAAGAAATTATGGCCAGGAGCGCATGCCATATTCGATGCTATCAAGAGGCGTTGCGGGAGTTATCAAAAATACACTTGTACTTACCACTCCCGGTTCTGTAAAAGGAGCCACAGAAACCATTGACGCACTCTTTCCCTATATTCTTCACTTGTTTGAACTGAATGATAATCCGGTTCATGAACAAAAAAGTCGCTGATATTGGTTGAGGTCTATAAAGGAAATTCCAAAGCGTGATTTTTGTAGCAGAGATCGTGGCTGCATATTTTTTTGGTGTGAATTTTTTGATGAGACGACTGATTGTTTTGGGAAGAAATTAATCTCTTATTTAAAAGTTTTGCAGGAAGATTATGCTTCTGATAGAATCATAATTTTATAAGAGAAAAAAGTTTTTGTTTTATCGCTATTCAATAATAAGGCCGTGCCTTGTGTAATTCAATATTTTTTTCAAAAGAATATTGCAGCATGGTTGTTGTTGTTAAAAAAATAAATTAGGTTATGATTCCTCACTTTACACCTGCAGAAAAAGCAATGCATTATCCTGAAGACAGGCGCTTTTTTGTAAGATTAAAACCATACATGCTATTTATAATTGGTATGGTTCTTTTAGGTTCTATCATCATTGCATGGATACAATATTTATTTTTTGGTTTACCTCCCGATCCTTCTTTATCTTTTTCTCCCGTGGCTACGCCTGGTCAGCCATTCGGGTTTCCTAAGTGGATAAATGTCAGTCATTGGGTCAATTTCTTTTTCCTGGTCTTAATTATTAGAAGCGGACTATCTATCCTGGTGGATCATCCAAGATTGTACTGGAATAACGGCTGCAAGCCTGACACAAATTGGATCAAATTTACTCCTAAAGTTGTTTCAAAAGATGAGGTGTGGACGGCGAAAGATGATTCACGCTATATCAGTCCTATAGCGGGCTTGCCAGGGTATCGCCACACGGTGGGCATTGCAAGATCATGGCATTTTATTACTGTTCCGTTTTTTATTTTGAATGGAGTTATTTTTATTTTTCTTTTATTTTATACCGATCAGTGGAAACGTTTAGTGCCTACTTCTTTGCAAATAATTCCCGATAGCTGGAATGTATTTGTACATTATGCCACTTTTAATATGCCTGTAGAACCTAACGGATTTTATCATTTTAACGCCTTGCAACAGCTTGCTTATTTTTCCGTCGTATTTATTATGGCGCCGTTGGCAATGCTCACAGGGTTAGCTATGTCACCGGCTATTGACAGCCGTTTTCATTGGTATCAGAAGTTATTTTTTAATCGTCAGACTGCCCGTTCCTTTCATTTCCTCATCATGTTCTGTTATGTACTTTTTATTATCGTTCACGTAGCTCTTGTAGCCCTGACCGGTCTTAGTAAAAACTTGAATCATATCATCCTTAATAAACCCAATGATACTTCTTCAACAGGCTTGTGGATAGGGATTATTATCGTTGCATTTGTGATAGGATTTAATATGCTGGCGCATTGGTGGTCGTGGCGCAAACAACGGACCATTCAATTTTTGGAGAAAAAAATGAACGAATCTATATGGAGCAGTACCATTAATAAATTCAAACCAAGAAAATATTACACCAAAAAGGACATTTCTCCTTATTTCTGGCCCAACGGTAAAATGCCTGATTCCAAAGAATGGAAAGATATGAAAGGAAATAATTTTAAAGATTACAAGCTGAAGATAAGCGGCCTGGTGGAAAACCCAGTAGAACTTTCATTAGATGATTTAAAAAAAATGGGCAAAGAAGAAACAGTTGAAATGCATACTTGCATACAGGGGTGGACGGGAATTGCGGAATGGGGAGGAGTACCAATGAAGGAGATAATAGATTTAGTAAAACCTCACTCTAATGCAACTACTGTCGTTTTTTATTCTTTCGGGGATGGGCTGTTTGGTGGATCTTATTATGACACCAATACACTGGACAATTGTATGAAGCCTGAATCTATCTTAGCCTGGGAAATGAATTATGAAACGCTTCCTGTTGTACACGGAGCGCCCATAAGGCTGCGTGTCGAAAATCAATTAGGATATAAAATGGTGAAGTGGATTAGCGCAATTGAATTTGTAGAAACATATACAAACATTGGAAAAGGCTATGGTGGCAAAAACGAAGATGATGAATACTTTGATTTATTGGCGGATACATAAGCAACACTTTGTGTTGCTCCCACTATCCGTAAAATGTTCAAATAAAAAGAGTACTGCTGCCCGTATCTTTGCAACTACGAACAAATAAAAATTCTGATTATTTGTTCATTTGCTGTGTGCCTTGGAAACAGGGCTGTTCAATTCTAAGTAACCTGTGGATAATTAAAGACTTTTGTCCAGTGAAGGGAATTTTCATATAGTTCACCTTTAATATTGAGGACTTTATTTTTTCTAAGAATGTTCATAACAATGCTTCTGAGTACCGACAAATTATAAGGACTCTTTCTGATACGTGAAGCATCTTCGTGTAAAGACACGTCTCTGACATAATGGTTTTTGTTTTCAATACCCCAATGCTGCACTACATACCGGCTGGATATTTCAGCATTTTCAAGGTTATGGTTGGATAGGTAAAATGCTGTTTCCTGACGGTTGATATATTGTTTGGTTTTTGTATCAAATACATCCGTAGAACGCTGTACCTGCACAACAGTTTTGATATAGGAAGCCCAATCATCATCCAGAATAAAATCATTAAGACTCTTTTGATAGATCGTAGTAGCCCTGTTAGTAATGCGTCCATGTGCACTCCGGGCTTTCTGCTGATAGCTGTCACAAGGGGGCAGTGTCTTTATCAGGCACTGCACATCTTCCAGTAAGGTTGGTTGATTGTCTTTGAGTTGTATAAGTAGTGCATGTTTGCTTGCTGCTGCCTGCTCAAAAGTTTTTTTTGGAGATGCAGGGCATCAGCGCTGAAAACAGCACCGGGAATTTCCAATGTGGAGAGCAACGCTTGAAAAGCCGGTATCTCGTTGCTCTTATCTTCAACGGCTATATGCCCTAATATTAGTGATTGCTCCGTATCGAAAAAACTCAGTTTCTGCATAGCACTCTTATCTTCAAAATGATCAAAGCTATGGCGAAGAACTTTACCATCAACAGCAATGTGGACAAGCATTTTGTTATCATCATGGCCGTAGTGGGTCATGGACTGGGTGAAGGCACGAAAGGCAGCTTCCAGTTCATCTTTATCTATCCCCTGAATGATATTGCGAATAGTAGTATAAGCTGGCGCACTTTTCCAACTCAATGATAGCTCTTGTTTAAGTGACTCAAACTTTGTTTTGATAAACCGGCCGATGTCCCGATAGGA
>DASSHD010000142.1:0-8803 GCA_035693085.1 Hanamia sp.
ACTCTGAAAGCGATACCCCCCATCTATATTTCAACTGTTGACAGTGGCAACCTTGCCGGCCATTTAATAACGCTCATGCAGGGGATTCTTGCAATCAAAGATCAGGATATCATCACTCCACAACTATTTTCCGGATTGCAGGATACCCTGATGGTAATGAAGGATCAACTGGAGAAAAAAAGTTTGATTGTACCATTGGAAAAAGAACTTGATTTAATTAGGGTATCTGAAACTTTTACCCTGAAATTTGTAAAACATTCCCTGGAAAACTTATCAGCCAAAATTGAAAACATTCTTAGGACATTACACTCTCAGGGCCAACAGAATGAAATAGTGTGGGCTGAGGCATTTAGTAACCAATGCCAGAGTGCAACAAAAGAATTGTTATTGATTGCTCCATGGTTATTACTTCCTGATACCCCTAAAAAATTTGAAGATATTATTGCAACGAATGGTATTCCATCTCTAAAAAACGTTGCCAAAATGGAGGAGAGTCTGATTCCGGAAATCATTCGGATTGATCCGGCTCAAAATAGTTCAGAAGAAAATAAATGGCTTGATGCATTAAAAGAAATTCTAAAAAAGGCAAGCCTAACTGCTCAGGAGCGTATAGATTCTTTAAATGCACTAGCAAATCTTTGTAATAAGCTGTCAGATATTGAATTAGAATTTCTCTATGACAGATCACAAAATTTATTATCGATAGGCTATAATGTGGACGAACACCGTCGTGATCCCGGCTTTTATGACCTGCTGGCTTCCGAAGCAAGACTCTGTACTTTTGTTGGTATTTCTCAAGGGAAACTTCCTCAGGATAATTGGTTCGCTTTAGGAAGACAACTTACCAATCCCGGTGGAGTTCCCATCCTTCTTTCCTGGAGTGGCTCTATGTTTGAATACCTGATGCCACTCATTGTTATGCCTACTTACGAAAATACGCTTCTTGATCAGACCTATAAAGCCTCGGTAAAAAGGCAAATAGTCTATGGTAATCTGCAAAATGTTCCATGGGGTATTTCTGAATCCGGATATAACGTTGTAGATGCCTCACTCAATTACCAATACCGTGCATTTGGTGTTCCCGGACTTGGGCTCAAACGTGGATTGAGTGAAGATCTCGTGATTGCTCCTTATGCCACCATAATGGCTTTGATGGTAAATCCTATAGAAGCATCCAACAATCTTCAATTACTGAAACTATACGGGTTTGAGGGAGAATTTGGTTTTTATGAAGCAATAGATTATACCCATTCCCGATTGCCAAGAGGGCAATCGAGTGTTACAATACGGTCATTTATGGTGCATCACCAGGGAATGAGTTTTCTTTCCTTATCTTATTTACTACTTCAGCAGCCGATGCAAAAAAGGTTCATGGCCGAACCTCAATTCCAGGCTACTTTATTGCTCCTGCAGGAACGCATTCCTAAGTCAACTTCTTATTATTCAATTCCCATGGAGACAAGAGATATCAGCATTGAAACCAACAATCCAGAGATGCGGATAATTCACACGCCGAACACTCCATTACCCGCTGTGCAATTATTATCAAACGGCAAATATCATGTTATGATTACCAATTCGGGTGGGGGCTACAGCCGATGGAAAGATATTGCTGTTACCCGATGGCATGAAGACAGTACCTGCGATAACCGGGGGACATTTTGTTATATGAGAGATATTGAAGGCAACAATTTCTGGTCGGTTGCCTACCAACCCGCACTGGAACAGGGAAAAAATTATGAGGTTGTTTTTTCACAAGGACGTGCAGAATTCCGTCGTCGCGATAATAATTTAGAAACACATGCCGAAATAGTAGTGTCTCCGGAAGATGATATCGAGGTGCGGAGATTAAATATCACCAATCATTTCCGTAAGCCAAAAACCATAGAGATTACAAGCTATGCTGAAGTAGTGCTTGCTTCTCCTGTTGCAGATGCTTTACATCCGGCCTTCAGTAACCTGTTTGTTCAGACAGAAATTCTTCCGGATAAACATGCAATTATTTGTACACGCCGGCCAAGGGCTAATGATGAAAAGATGCCATGGATGTTCCACCTTATTACTTCTAATAAAGCCGAAGTAGAAGAAGTTTCCTACGAAACTGACCGGATGAAGTTTATAGGCCGTGGAAACACAAACGTGAAACCTCAGGCTATGAAAACCCCCGGTACCCTTTCCGGCAGCCAGGGTTCGGTGCTTGATCCAATAGTCTCTATCAGGTACAAAATAACAATTGAACCTGAGGAAACGGCAACCATCAACCAGGTATTTGGCGTTGTTGAAACAAAAGAAGCCTGCCAGGCATTAGTAGATAAATACCAGGATCTTTATCTGACAAACCGTGTTTTTGAACTGGCCTGGACGCATAGCCAGGTGGTGTTAAGACAAATAAATGCAACAGAAACTGATGCTCAGCTTTATACGCGTCTTGCTTCCGCCATTATTTACACACATAACTCATTACGTGCGGATCCAAAAATTCTGATCCAAAATCACCAGGGTCAATCCGGACTATGGAGCTATTCTATTTCGGGAGATCTCCCCATAGTATTGCTACAGATAGAGGATCCGAAAAACATATCTCTCGTAAAACAATTAGTGCAGGCACATGCCTACTTGCGCCTGAAGGGCTTAATAATAGACCTGGTGATCTGGAACGAAGAACGAGGTGGTTATCGCCAATTGCTTCAAAATCAGATCATGAATCTTATTACAGTTGGACTGGGAGCTGATGTGGCTGACAAACCCGGCGGCATTTTTGTTAGGATCGCAGACCAGATTTCAAATGAAGACAGGATACTGATACAGACTGTTGCCCGCGTTAAAATTTCGGATAGCGGTGGTTCATTAGCAGACCAGGTTAAGCGTCGTGGTGTTTTAAAAATAACTATTCCTTTATTAATTCCCTCCCGTCCTTACATACCTCACGAAACACATATATTGCCGGCACCGGGTTTAGAGTTTTATAATGGGCTGGGTGGTTTCTCACCTGATGGAAAAGAGTATGTCATTGCTACGTCGGGCAGGCAGGTAACCCCGTTGCCATGGGTAAATATATTGGCCAACCCTGATTTTGGAACTGTTATATCCGAAAGCGGCCAATCTTATACCTGGGCTGAAAACGCTCATGAATTCCGTCTTACTCCATGGAATAATGATCCGGTAAGCGATACCGCCGGAGAAACATTTTATTTGCGTGATGAGGAAACAGGTCATTACTGGTCACCCCTTCCACTGCCAGGACTGAGAAAATATCCTTATCTTACAAAGCATGGATTTGGCTATAGCATTTTTGAACATAACGAAGATGGTATAGACTCCCAGGTAACCATCTTTGTGGATATAAAAGATTCTGTAAAGTTCATTGTATTAAAAATACATAACTATTCCGGCAGGCCATGCCGGCTTTCTGCTACCGGATATGTAGAATGGGTATTGGGCGATTTGAGACCAAAAACTGCTCAGTATATTGTTACCGAAATTGATCCTGCCACAGGTGCGCTTTTTGCCAGAAATCCCTATAATACAGAATTTATGAATAGGGTTTGCTTTTTTGATGTTGATGATCCGGACAAAACATTCACAGCAGATCGCACCGAATTTATAGGTCGCAACGGCACACTTCAAAATCCTGATGCCTTGTTACGTCAACGGCTTTCTGGTAAAACCGGAGCTGCTTTAGATCCATGTGGGGTATTACAGGTATTTTTCGATCTCGCTGATGGAGAAGAACATGAAATTACATTTCTTTTGGGTACAGCAAAAAATAAAGATGAAGCAGTGATATCTTTATTGCAGCAATATAAAGTCCCGGGTGCCGCAGTGGAAGCTCTTAAAAAAGTTCTCAATTATTGGGATCGGACACTCGGTGCAGTCCAAATAAAAACTCCTGATCAGTCAATCAACTTTTTGGCTAATGGGTGGCTCTTATACCAGGTATTGGCCTGCCGGATATGGGCACGCAGCGGTTTCTATCAATCAGGAGGAGCTTTTGGCTTCCGCGATCAACTGCAAGACGTAATGGCTATTCTGCATACCCAACCCAACATTGCCCGGCAGCAGATATTGCTTGCTGCTTCCCGGCAGTTTGTACAGGGAGATGTACAACATTGGTGGCATCCGCCTTTCGGGCGGGGCGTACGTACCCGTTGTTCTGATGATTATCTTTGGCTGCCTTTTGTAACTTCACATTATGTGATTGTCACAGGAGACACCGGAATACTCAACGAATCTGTCGGGTTTCTTGAGGGTCGCCTTCTTAACCCGGATGAAGAATCTTATTATGATCTTCCGGGTATTTCTGACCAATCCACCGGCATTTACGATCATTGCGTCCGTGCTATTAAAAACGGGCTTCGTTTTGGTGAACATGGTTTACCACTTATGGGTGGAGGTGATTGGAATGACGGCATGGATAAAGTGGGGCAACATGGAAAGGGAGAAAGTGTGTGGTTAGGATTTTTTCTTTATGACGTACTAATACAATTTGCAGTCATCGCGAATTTGCAAAATGATACCGGTTTCGCTTACGAATGCATAGAAAATGCAGAAAAGCTGAAAGATAATATTAATAAAAACGGATGGGACGGCAAATGGTACCGTCGCGCCTATTTCGATGATGGAACGCCGCTGGGTTCAGCTACAAATCAAGAATGTAGTATTGATTCCATTTCGCAAAGCTGGTCTGTACTGTCCGGCGGGGGAAGCAACAACCACTCAAAAATGGGTATGGATGCAGCGGATAAACAATTGGTCCGAAGAAAGGACAAACTCATACAGTTATTAGATCCCCCATTTGACAAATCGGATTTGAATCCGGGTTATATCAAAGGCTATGTTCCCGGGGTAAGAGAAAACGGTGGGCAATATACTCATGCTGCTGTCTGGCTCACAATGGCTTTTGCAGCGATGGGAGATAACCACCGCGCAGGTGAGCTTTTATCAATAATAAATCCTGTTAATCATGGTAACACACCCGAAGCAATTGCCACTTACAAAGTAGAACCTTATGTAATGGTAGCTGATATTTATTCAGAATTACAACATACCGGCCGTGGTGGGTGGACATGGTACACAGGGTCTGCAGGATGGATGTATCGCCTCATAACGGAGTCAATACTTGGAATCATCCGTGAAGGAGACCAACTCAGGTTTGAACCATGCATCCCACCTGAATGGAATTCTTTCACCATTCAATACCGATACGAGGAAACAATTTATCATATCAGTGCACAACAAGTCAATGCAGATAAAAAAGAAATTGTGGTAATCGTTGACGGTATTAAAAGGAGGGATAAAATCATCCGTCTCATCAACGACCACAAGGAACATAAAGTAGAGTTGAAAATATTTGCAAAGAAAGCAGACCTTAAGTTGGGATAGTCTTACGCAGCTTATTGTCCAGTAAAACAATTTTTAAACAGGATTCTTATTTTCCAAAAGATTTTTGTTTCTGATCGCAGACTTATAAGCAACAGAATTTCTATTACTTTATCATGGATTTGAAATAATCAGTATTTCATTTGCGGTAAAAAGCTTTTTTTAATTTTAGTAACGAACAGTAAACCTACAAATACTTTGAATTTTCATTTAGGTTTTTTCAATAGTCAAAACCAAATCTGTTTCATTCAGATTTCATCAAAAGAATTTCTGTCTCTAATTTTTATTTCACTACCTGCACTGCCACTTCATTTTCCTGCGTTCTTATAATGCCGGTTGTAATCCATATCAGTCCCGCGGCCATTAAGATAGCACAATAAAATAAAATAATATTCGCGCTTCTTATCGGCTCTACATCCATCGCTTCCAATCCCTGTAACATGAGTACGATTTCCTGCACTATGAAACCGGTAACAAAAATAATAGCTCCAATGCCACTGACATTTCCCCGAAAACGATGGATAAATTCATTGATATAGCCCAGGATAAACAGGCTGATAATACCTACAAACGAAAGATGAAGATACCCGATCACAACAGGCCTGAATCCAAAAGCAAAGTGGCTGAGAAAAGGTATAGTAGAAAGCATCTGTAAAATTATTTTCAAAATAAATGCTATAGATGAAAGCCTCCAAAGCCATCGCGTGGACCAATTGAATTTTATATTTTCACTTCTTTTAATTACAGAAATAATTTTGAAAAAATAAAACAATACTAAGAGTTGCAATATGCCGGAAATGTTAGCAATCCAATGAAGAGTAAGTGGTAACCTTAACCACAAAATGGATAAAAAATAAGTAGGCACTACCGTAATAGCCATGATAAAAAATAATCGCTTACTCAAAAAAGCAATACGATAAAGGCCAAGGCGGTGCATATAAGAAAAAAATATTCCAAAACATGCAAATAAAAACCATCCGTTATATTGAAAATGCATAAAAAAATAAACAGAAGCAAAATAAAGATCCTGTATCATAATATGATTGGCCATCAGGTAAGCGAGCATAAAAGCGCCTAATGAGGAAAATGCCCAAAGCACCAAAGCAGCTTTAAGCCAGCTCCTTGAGAAGCCGCCATCTGCTGCTTTATTAATATCTCTCCAATAAAAAAAAATGAAGAAGTAAGAAATCAAAATGGTAATTGTAGAAAAAGTAATAGACCAAAATGCATATCCCTGTATAATAAAAGAAACGAACATGGCATAAACTGCAACCACTTCGGCAATTAAAATCCAGTTGTATTTTTTATAATTGGTTTTTACATTATTTCTAACAAGGTAACGTACCATCAAAATCATGAGCGCCATAGCTACCCATCCGACAAAAGCAAAATTGGAATGCCCATGCATTAAATATTTCTGATTTACAACTGGCAACGCAAAATTAATTTTGTAACGCATGGTAACGCCCGCCAGTGCTACCACACAAAAATTGATTAAGGCTATCTGAACCCACTGTTTCGTTTTAAATAAATTTTTTTCCATAATTTATAAATCTTATAATCAAATTTTAGAAACCTTGAAATTATTAAAATTCAGGGGACAGTTTGTATTTTTCTTTTAGATGCAGGCAAAAAGAATTACTTTTTGCAAATATAAATATGATGCAGATCATAGTTTTTTATTCATCCTTATGATTTAGCTCATAAAAAATAAGTACATTAGTACCTTAATTTTGCAAAGTAAAATTTAAAAATCTACCAGTCATGAAAAAAATGATCATTTTCTTTTCTTTTGTCTTCTCAATGGGATTATTTGTTATTTCCTGCGGCGGCTCAGGTGGAAAGAATAATTCTGAAACTACTGAACCGGCAACGAGTGAAGCCACAACGCCTGCGACTACTGAAGCCAAAACCGATACCACTCAGAATGGGAATCCTTCCTATGATCCTAATCGTGGGGAAGGTAAATTTCATGACGTAAAGGTTAGTGACAAGTTAGACGTAGCTATGGCTGATAAAGGTGAAAAGATTTATGATCTTAAATGCTCATCATGTCACAAGCTAACCGATGAGAGATTGGTTGGTCCCGGTTGGCATGGGGTTACTAAAAGGCAAACTCCTACGTGGATCATGAATTTTGTGACCAATACAGACGAAATGATTGATAAAGATCCCAAAGCACAGGCAATGCTTGAAATTTGTATGGTACGTATGCCTAATCAAAGTTTAAGCGATACCGATGCCCGCGAAGTACTTGAATTTATGCGGAAAAATGATGGAGTAAAATAAATTTTTCATTGTTTCAATTATACAACCGGGTATAGATATTATACCTGGTTTTTTATTTTAATTATTTTTATAAATAGTCAAATTCCAATCAAAAACTTTTGCAGTTGGGGATAATAAATCCGAACCCTGAATTTGCTCCTTCTCCCCTATTCCTCTTTTACGTAAATGCTATGTATCTTCTTACCAGGCTTACTTCTAACAGTGAAAAATATACGACTGATAAAAAGATAAACAAATAAATATCATGTTCCCAATCCCCTGTAAATTCAAACAGGTTGTTTTGTAACTTCTCCGGTACCTTTCGGGAAGGAATAGTAATGAAACCGAAGTTATTAGTATTCTACTACAATTATAAAAAGCTAAAAATCAGAAAATCAAAAATTCAAAAAGT
Source organism: Hanamia sp. (assembly GCA_035693085.1). Classification (GTDB taxonomy): domain Bacteria; phylum Bacteroidota; class Bacteroidia; order Chitinophagales; family Chitinophagaceae; genus Ginsengibacter. The sequence continues at coordinate 8,060 of DASSHD010000142.1, forward strand.
TTTGTAACTTTCAAAACTATTTTTTTACCAAAAATTCTATCGGAGCAGCCAAATAACCTTCAAAATAACTTTTAAATTAAGAACGCCAAAAAGCGCTAATGGATAATTTAATAAAAATATTAGTAGTAGAAGATGAGATGATTATCGGCGCCAAATTATCTATGCTGCTGAACAACCTGGGATACGATGTAGCAGCTGTTTTGCCCCGGGGCGAAGAAGCCGTTTCGCATTTAAAAGAAAACAATGCTGATATTGTAATATTAGATATCAATCTTAAAGGAGAATTGGATGGCATTGAAACAGCCACGCAACTTCAAAAAGATTCCAACATCCCAATTATCTATCTTACGGCAAATGCAGATGAAGCTACTTTTAACCGTGCCAAAACTACCAAACCCGCAGCTTTTATTTCCAAGCCTTTTAAGCAATTAGATTTACAAAGAGCCATAGAACTCACCATCTGCCGGATGGCAGGCGGCGATACCATTCATCAAAGTAATGGCAGCATTAGCGGTGAAGAGCATTTTATTTTAAGCGACCGCATTTTTGTAAGATACAGGGATAAGATGATAAAAATAATGGTGTCGGATATTTTATACATTGAAGCAGACAGAAATTATAGCCGTATATTTACCGGCAGTACAGAATACCTTTTATCTATTACCCTTAAGACTATTGAAGAAAAACTTTCTGTAGATCATTTTGTAAGGATACACCGCTCTTACATCGCCAACATAACCCAGA
>DASSHD010000143.1:0-5666 GCA_035693085.1 Hanamia sp.
TAAACAAACCGTTTCAGGATTTAAAAATAACCTGAGTTTTGAGAAGCTGGATCAATATTCATGGATAAAGGACGAGACACTTTCAGCAAAATATAAATTGAACGAGAATTATTCAGCGGCTTATGTTTCCTTTGATGTGCATTTCAATGATAAGACAGAAGCGAAGTTGGGCTTTCGGTATGAATACACCAATTCAAACCTGGGAACTGAAACCATAAAAAATATAGTGGACAGGCGCTATGGAAATCTTTTTCCGACTTTGTTTCTGTCGCATTCTTTAGATGACAATAATAAAATTAATCTTTCATTTAATACCCGCATCAACAGGCCGGCTTTTACCGACCTGGCGCCATTTACTTATTATGTTGACGCAAAAACGGTGCTAACCGGGAATCCGGCCTTGCAACCCTCGACCACCAACACTATCAAGGGTGATTATATCTATAAAACCTACCTGTTTTCAATTTCTTACAGTCTGGAAGATAATGCTATAACCGGGTTTCAACCTAAAACGGACTCAGTAACGCTGAAAACTATTCTATCCCCCCAGAATCTTGAAAATCAAAAGACCGTTTCAGCAGTAATTTCTTTACCGGTTAAAATGAATAATTGGTGGACAATGCAATTTAATATTACCTGCTTATGGCAACAGGTGAATGCAATTTATCAAAAAGAACCCGTGAGATTAAGCTATGGTAATATCAATATTTATGGAAGTCAGCAGTTTAATTTACCAAAAGGGTTTAAGGCTGAATTATCGGGCTTTTATCAATCAAAATCCCTGTCTGGTTTGTCTAAAGCAAAATCTCTTGGAACGCTTGACATTGGATTAAAGAAAAAAATCAGTGAAAAAAGCTCATTGCAATTTAACGCATCTAATATTCTGAATTCAATGAAATTCAGGGCAGTCACTGATTTGCCGGAACAAAACCTTGTCTCTAATCTCATAGTCAATTTCTCTCAACCCACTTATAAGGCCACCTTCACTCACAATTTTGGTAAAGAGAAATTAAAGGGAAAACGTGAACGCAGTACAGGGGCAGAAGAGGAGAAGGGAAGAGTAAATAATAATTGAGGGATTTTGAAATTGAAAAAAATAAAAAGTATGAAGAGAATTTTGTTCGGAGAATAGAAATCTTCAATACTTGTTGATTCACTGCCAATCGAAATTTTTTTAGTAATACCATCCACTTACATTCCAGATTTCTCTCATTACTCAATCAATTCCATCGCGAGGTAATTCGCGCTTTAAAAATGGTGCTGTTAGGTCTGTATCCGCGTAAATAGGAGTCGCGACAAATATCATTGCAGAATGATTGAATCAGGTGAAGAAATATTGATGGGCGCATTCCAGTTCGGATAACTATCCGACCATCCTGTCATGAAGAGCAGAAAAATAGCATATGCCAGGAGTAAAAAACCAGGAAGAATTATTGTAGCATCCTTAGAATAAAAACGTTAAAAAAACCTTCTTGGTTTGGCTCTATTTGCAGTGACCTGAATATAAGCGCAGTTCCGAAGGTTGTTGATACAATTAGTCACTGCGATTTCGATTGGTGGAACTGGTAGAGGCTGTGCCGTTAGAAACCTTAACAATCAAATAATATCATGGGAAAAAATCAGCGAAACAATATCGGTTACTTAAACCAACGCTGCTCTTGGAAATGGAGAAGTCATAAAACAATACAAACTATTATGGCACATTGAAAAAGCGTTCAGAACATAGAAATCAGATTTACATATTAGACCTGATTATCACCAGCTAAAGAGAAGAATAGAGGCACATATACATATATGTATATGTTTTTTAGCCTGCAAGCTATACAAGGAACTTGGCAGGACATTAAGGTCAAAGTAAAGCAGTCTCAGTCCTGAGATGGTCATAGATATTTCCAAAACGATTTATGAAATTACCATTACATCCCCATACTCAAATAAACTTCATATAATAAGACTACAGGTAAAAAATGAAGAACAGCGGAGGCTTCTGGAACTCTATTAAGGTCGAATTTTAACCAGTGCGTCACAATGCGGAAAACAGGAGAAATAATATTCTAATAAAAATTATCCGTAGTAAACAAAGAAATATTAAACATTTCTATTTCTTTATTTGCATAAATCTTTTACTGATCTTTCTACAATAAAGTACCGCAGATCAAAAGATTATTTCTTCTGCATGAAACCTATAAACAGAGTGCAAATAAAAAGTGAATCAAAAATTTATATGCCAATATTTACCATCCTCCACTAGCTCCACCGCCGCCGCCGCTGCCACCACCAAAGCCGCCAAAGCCGCCACCACCAAAGCCGCCGCCACCGAAACCTCCTCCTCCAAATCCGCCACCGCCTCTTCCGCCACCGCCCATCATGTTTCCTAACAAAAACCAGGGCAAGGCATCGCCGAGAAAACTTCTTGATCCTTTTCTGCTCATATATGAACCGCCGCCGCCTCCGCCGCCGCCAGAAAAAAGAAATAATATAACAAAGAAAATTATCACGATAACAATAATGCTTCCCACGATAGGTCTCTTCTTTTGAGCATTTGGGTCAGCTTTGTATTCGCCTGCGGCAGCCTGGATGATCGCATCAACTGCATTATCAAATCCAGCGTAATAATCACCATTTTTAAAAAAAGGAATCATCCTTTCATTAATGATCTGGCCGGCAAGTATATCCGGCAATACACCTTCCATACCGTAGCCGGTTTCTATCCGTGCTTTATGATCTGCTTTTGAAACAAGAATTACCACTCCGTTATTTTTCCCCTTCACTCCTATCCCCCAATCGCGTAAATATTTTAAAGAAACCTGCGCGATATCATAACCCTGTAAATCAGGAACAGTAATAATTACAATAGCTGAAGAAGTGGAATCATTATATGCATCCAGTTTTTGCTCTAATGCCTGTTGCTGAAAAGGAGCAAGCAAGTTGGCAAAATCATTTACTGCTCTTGGAGGATTTGGTTTGTTTTCAATTTTTTGAGAAAAGCCGTATTGAAAGCCAACAAAACAAAAAAGCAATAAGAATATTTTTTTCATGAATGAGTGGTTACCTTTTATTTACCAAAAACGATTTCATCGGGAAGTTCGTTTTTATCAACGTCCTTATCGTAGGGGAAATGAGTTTTAAGCGCTTCACCAATTTTAAAAATACTGGTTGTAATACCTGCTACCACGCTATCCTTGCTAAAAACAGAAAGGATATCCTTCACGGCATTTTTCCAGTATAAATCTCCGCCGGTGGCTTCATGGATTCCTTTATCGGCAAATATGGCTAATTGTTTATCTTTTATAGCAATATAAAAAAGTACCCCATTACGCAATTCTGTTTTTTCCATTTGTAATCTGGCAAAAATTTCTGATGCTCTGTCCAAAGCATCTACATATTTGCAGCGGCCTTCCACAAAAATCCGGATCTCTCCGCTGGTTTGTCTTTCAGCATCCTGGATGGAATGAACGATCTTTTCATTTTCCCCGGGAGAAAAAAAAGGCTTTTTTCGTGAAAATCGCCACATAACTGTTTCAGTTTATTTTATATTGAATTGTACATTGGGCGCTTTCTCGCTTCCTTCATCCGCTTTATAGAATGGCTTTTCATGATAACCAAAAATACCTGCAAAAATATTATTGGGGAATCTCTTTACCCTAAGATTATAATCCTGAACTGCGGCATTATAATCCTGCCTTGCCACATTTATTCGATTTTCTGTTCCTTCAATCTGCGTTTGAAATCCCTGGAAAGCAGCAGTCGTTTTCAGGTCGGGATAGTTTTCCACAACGGCTAATAATTTACTGAAAGAACTTTGCAAACCAGCCTGTGCATTTTGGTATGCTTCCAATGATTTTGGATCGTTTGCATCTACAGTAATTGAAGTTGCTTTCGCGCGTGCCTGTACTACTTCTGTAAGAGTTCCTTTTTCAAAGTTGGCGGATCCTTCAATTGTTTTAATAACACTATTGTACAGATCAGTTCTTCTCTGGTAGTTAGTTTCCACATTACTCCATTTGGTTTTCACTTGCTGGTCAACGCCGATTAAATTATTATAAGCGCTGCATCCCCAAAAAAATATAATCACGATAATGCCGAGAATAACAAACAGACCGGTTTTTGATTTCATAATTGAAGTTTTATTGTAAAAAAATTAAAGATAAAGGATTTTGATATGTGTGTTATTATTTTTTTCTACGAATTATATTCCTAAATAGAATGCTACCCGATTCTACATTTGAACATTGAATAGTGTTCTTGTCTTCCTTATTTCTTATTCTTAATTCTTTATTTATCATCCGTAATGGCTTTTATCCCGGGCAATTCTTTTCCTTCAAAATATTCGAGCAGAGCGCCACCTCCGGTGGAAACATAACTCACTTTATCTGCAAGTCCAAATTCATTGATCGCCGCCACACTATCGCCACCGCCAATAAGACTGAACGCTCCATTTGACGTAGCATCTGCTACCGCTTCCGCAATACATTTCGTACCATGTTTAAAATGTTCCATTTCAAACACACCCATCGGTCCATTCCATAAAATGGTTTTGGAATGATGAATAACCTTACTAAAAGTTTCACAAGCCATCTCACCAATATCAAGCCCCATCCATCCATCGGGGATATCATTGCTTAATGAGCCGGATACCATCGCATCTGCGGCAAACTTATCTGCGATTATAGAATCAGATGGCAAATGAATGCACACATTTTTCTGTTTGGCTTTCCCAAGCAATTCTCTGGCCTTATCCAGGCGGTCATCCTCACATAGAGAACTTCCGATTTTTCCACCCATTGCTTTAAAAAAAGTATAAGCCATGCCGCCGCCGATAATTATATCTGTAGCCTTATCTAACAAATTTTCGATAATAAGAATTTTATCTGAAACCTTTGCCCCCCCTATAATTGCAAGAAAAGGTTTTTCTGATTCGTTCAATACTTTTTCTGCATTGGAAACTTCAGCGTTCATCAGCAAGCCAAACATTCTTTTATCTTTAGGGAAAAATTGTGCAATAACTGCCGTGGATGCATGCGCACGATGAGCTGTTCCAAAAGCATCATTCACATATACGTCCCCCAGTAAACTAAGTTTTTTTGCAAATTCTTCATTACCTTTTTCTTCTTCAGGATGAAAACGAAGATTTTCTAACAGCAATACTTCTCCGGGTTTTAACTCTTTGGCCTTTTTTTGTGCATCATCTCCGATGGAATCATCTGCGAATAATACGTTTGTGTTACCCAGCAATTCTTTCAAATGCGGCAACAGGTGTTTCAAAGAAAACTTTTTTTCAGGCCCCTTCTTCGGCCTTCCGAAATGCGACATCAATATGACACTGCCACCATCATCCAATATTTTTTTTATCGTTGGAACCGCCGCCCGCATTCGTGTATCATCTGTAATAATAAAATCTTCGTCAAGAGGTACATTAAAATCTACTCTTACTAATGCTTTTTCGTTTTTGAAATTGTGTTCTGAAAATTGGCTCATTGTATTTCTATTATATCTTTATTATAATCATGTAATGAACGGATTGCTCTTTTAAGGTTGCGTTCAAGAATTGAAAAAAGTATTTTATTATCGCAATTCCCAACTCTCAGACTTATTAACTTAGGTGGAGAACCCGATTTGCTGATGATTTCATCAAGGTCAGAATCTTTAGAAATTAAAATAATATT
>DASSHD010000144.1:0-2633 GCA_035693085.1 Hanamia sp.
ATATCAATAAAGAAATGACGCAGTTAGGACAGAGAACTTCTGCTGAAAGATTTCAGTTCGATAGAAATAATACACAATTACTTTATACTCATAAATTTCCTAAGGATGGCGAGCAAATAGATGCGAGTGTAAATGTCAACTATGGGAATGTAAAAGATAATTCAACTATTTTGAATGACTTTTTTAATCCTGACGGCAGTATGAATGGAGATGTAAATCATGTCCGCAATGAAGGTGCCAATAATAATAACCAGGTAACTGCTAAAATTGATTTTGTAAATCCTTTAGGGGAAGGCAGGAAATTAGAAACCGGATTGCGGAGTTATACCAATAATTATGAGAGTTATTTTAATTCATTTTCAGTAAGCAATAGTGTGGAAACAAAACTTCCATTAAGCAATAATTATAAATATACAGAAAATGTGCAGGCGGCATACATTACTTATACCGGAAAATTGAAAAGTATCGGTTACCAGGTTGGCTTGCGTGGTGAGTATTCGAAATTTAGCGGAACGCTTATTGACAGTGCCAGAAAATTTGGTTATGAATATCCTTCTGCGGTGAGAAATATTTGGGACGCCCTGTTTCCGAGTCTATACCTTTCCAGGAAATTGAATGCAACCGAAGAAGTTCAATTAAATTATTCAAGAAGGATCAGAAGACCTAATTTCTGGCAATTAAATCCTTTTATTGATATCAATGATCCATTAAATATCCAACAAGGGAATCCTGAATTGAAACCGGAATTTACCAATTCATTAGAATTTAATTATAGTAAAACTTTTAAAGATAATAGTAATTTTTTAGGCGTAATTTATTATAGAAATACACGCGGCGACATTACCCGGTATAGCGATACTATTAGTACCGCACAATTTCAACAGTTGCACAATGCTGCTGTGGATCCCAATGCAATCCTCAATACATATATTAACTCCCAAAGTGTAAACAGGTTAGGATTTGAATTAACGTTGCAGCAAAGATTCTCAAAAAATTTTGATATCACTCCATCTTTTAATTTGGGCTATAGTAAAGTGAACGCAGCCCGTGATTCATTAAATCTGAGTAATGAAGGTTTTTACTGGAGTTCTAAACTCACAGCCAATTACAAGATCAACACAGATAATGAGACATCTTTGTTCAATAAAGTTGGTTTTCAATTAACGGCCGATTATCATTCGCCAAGAGTAATCCCCCAGGGAAAACGATTAGAAAGATATAGAGTTGATTTTGCCATGCGAAAAGATTTGTTCGAAAAAGACAAAGGTTCCATCACTTTCAGTGTGAATGATATTTTCAATTCGCAACGCTATGGGGTGATTTATGATACCAAAAATTTTTATCAGGAGTCTTATAGCAGGTGGAGTGTAAGGAGTTTCCGTCTTACTTTTAGTTACAAGTTTGGTAATTCGGATTTTTCATTGTTTAAGAAAAATAATTCAAATGATAATAACAATGATGGTTAGATGATATCCTTGTGTTTGAACCAACTTTGGATTTGATACCTGATATTTTAGAAAGAATCTTTTTGTCTAAAGGTAGTTGTGATTAATAGTAAACGAACAATTAATGTGAATTTCTATTTCCTTCATTAATTTTTTCAACACGTCTGAAAGTCCTTATCAGTTCATTAACTGTACTGATAAAAATGCATAAGGATCTATAGAAAAATCTCTTTCCATTTCGCTTGGAGCTTCTGCAATGTCAATTTCAATACAAGATCTATTTTCCTTTACCTGCCACAGATACAGGGTTTTGTTTTGAAATGCCCATGGACAAATTTCAGGAAGCATTTCCGGTAAAAGACCATTCCAGCAGGCTTCCTGCAAATGTTCTGTTTCGGTATAAATTTTATTATATGCTCCAATATCCTGGAAGTAAAGCCTTGAAGAAAATGAAGTACCGGTCATAATTAAAATTTCCTGTTGTAGAGTTGTTTCCATAATTGACAATTTTAAACTGTTATCAATAAGACTTATCAATCTTTTAATAAATTAATATTTACAGATAAAATATCTGTTAAAACAGGAAATAGGAAAATTGGTCTTGTGGAATAGGAATTCGGTAAGAAAACAAGCCTGAAAGGTGTTTAAAGCAAAGAACGAAAAAAAAAATGAATTATAAAAGCAATTGTCTGAATTTTTTTAATTCTGAGATATCAGCAGGAGAAAGTACTTCATTGTTATCGTATTTTGATTTTAAAAATAATACTCTTTTGTGTTGGGGATATTTTGCAATGATTTCATTAATCAGTTTGCCTGCTTCTTTATCTTTTACAAACATAGGAGTAATCTCAGGTAGTTCCGATCTGTCTCTTGTGGGCATTCTTTTTATAATTGATTCCAATGCAGCAAGGCGGCCTGGAAGAACACCATTTATTTTGGATGCCTTATCATACAATCCTTGCAATTGTTTTTTGCTCAACCATCCTCTTTTTTGGTATTGCTGATAAATGCTGATCACAAAGGAAGAGACAGGGAAAGCCATAATGCAATCTTCCAGCAGCATGTTGATGATGTCTAGTTTAGGTTTGTTTTGTTGCATTTGAGTTTTATAAAAATTAAAACAAATGTAGGAAAGGCTCTCGTTATATATAAACTTAAAAACCCACTTTTAAAAGTGGGTTTTTAAGT
>DASSHD010000145.1:0-17980 GCA_035693085.1 Hanamia sp.
TTTAAAAACAATAAAAGTATGGGGTGACAGTAGTATTTTGGCTGAAGAAGGAACCTACCGGATTTCGGGCAAGAATAAAAATTTGTTGGATAAGGGAAAATATATTGTTCTCTGGAAACAGGAAGCCGGCAATTGGAAAATGTACCGTGATATATGGACAAGTGATCTGCCAATAAGTGGTATTAAACCAGATTCAACTTCTTTACTAAAAAATTAATTTTATTGTTAAACTTTTTATATGAAAAACAAAGGGTACTTATCAATACTCAAACCTTTTGAAAGACTGGCCACAAAAAAAGTTTTACAGGTAAATCCCACCATTGCACCATCCAGGAAAGAACCAGAAAAAACTTTGATTTCGGTTTATGAATACAATGCAACCGAAGTTACGTTTGAAAAATTAGATAAAGTTGAAGATTGTTATAAATATAAAGACACTCCCGACATAGCCTGGATCAATTTTGATGGTTTAAAAAAAGAAGATATAGACAAGGTATGCGCTCATTTTGAGATTCATCCCTTAATCGCCGAAGATATTTTTAGTTCGGGGCAACGCCCCAAAATGGATGAGCTAAACCGGTTGGTGTTTTGTTTGTTGAATATGCTTTATTTCAATGAAGAAATTCTCTCTGTGGAAGGCGAACAAATAAGTATTGTATTGGGTTCGGGTTTTGTTATCAGTTTTCAGGAAGATGCTTCGAGGGATGTGTTTAATCCTTTACGGGAAAAAATAAAAATAGCAGGAAGTAAAATAAGGCAAAATGCGGGCGATTATTTATTTTATTCTCTGATAGATATGATTGTTGATAATTATTTTGTAGTGATGGAAAAAGTAGGTGAGAAAATAGAAGGGCTTGAAGAAGATATTACGCACAGGGCCGATACCCGCTCGCTCGCCAGAATCAATATGATACGTAAAGAAATGATTTATTTAAAGAGAAATATTTCACCGGTAAGAGAAATTATAAATGGCATATTGCGAAGTGAAAGCATTCTTATTGAAGATAAAACCGAAAAATATTTTAAAGATGTATATGATCATATAGTGCAGGCAAATGAGCTTGCCGAAAACTATCGCGATATGATGATTAACCTGCAGGATCTTTATTTGAGCAACGTGAACCTGAAAATGAATGAGGTGATGAAGGTAATGGCCGTGGTAACGTGCCTGCTCGCTCCAGCTACTGTTATTGGAGGTATTTTTGGAATGAATTTTAACCGGATACCGTGGCTTCATAATCCGTATGGATTTTTCATTGCTGTAGGCTTAATGCTCATTATTCCTGTTTGGATGATCTGGATCTTTAAAAGAAGAGGGTGGTTTTAAATTTTATCTGACCGTCCCGGTCTGACAAAACATCAAAATTGTCAAATAAGGACTTCAGACAATTTTTGGCGATTTATAAATAGGCACCGTACTGCAAGGCTCACCATACATAATGCTTTTCGCAACAGGTCGTAATATTTTAGTGATCTCCACATAAGCGGCCTCTGGAATTTTTTTATCACCGCAACCTTTTACTACAATTCTTTTTCCTTCAAATTCTTTTGGCTCTATTTTACAAAGATTTTTTAAAAACAAATTAGTAAAAGCTTCGGCTTCATTTCCAAAAAGGATATCTTTTGCAAATGGTTCCAGATAAGTAACAGCGAGCATGTATGCCCATAGAGGAATAATGGCATCGGTAGAACAAGTGATAGCTACATTTTTATCCTGGTAAATACTCCAGTCTATGTTTTTTAATGCTTCACGATAATCTTTTTCCTTTAATATCAGTTCCATGAATAAATAATTCTTAAGATCAAAAACAACCATTTCTCCGGAAGGATAATATTTTTCCAGGTCAAGAGTTACCAATCCACTCTGCGCTACTTTATTTATTATAACATCTTCCATACTATTTTACGTTGTTATTGTAAAGTTACAAAATCCATATTTATGAATTATTCTTATGAACATTACAGTAAACCAACAAAAACCGGGGATTTTTATTTTTCTATTAATTAAAAAAACCATCGCTATGATGGTTTTTTAATTAATGGGATGGAGGCCAATCAGATTATTTTAGAAGAATTTACTTCTGTTGTCTTTAATGTTCGCTATTTTTTTCAATGCGCCGAAAGATTGGCTTAAAGCAGATTGTACCTCTTTATTCAATTCTTCATTTTCCTGCAATTTCAGTAACTGCGGAAAGACCTGCACTTTTGGAGAAACGCTGTTTACTTTTATTACAAATACTCCCGAATTACCGGAAAATGGAGGAGACACTTTTGTTTGGTATTCTTTGTCAAAAGCTGCACCTGCCACACGTGGCTCAACACCAATTCCGTTTATTATTTCAGCATTAAAGGTAAGCGTAGAATCGGCACCGCTATTTAATACCTGTAAATGATACGGGGCGGCTGCGGCTTCAAGTGTGGAAGGATTATTTAGCTTCTGTTTAATTTCATCCGCCTTTTTCATGTTCCTGATAATTCCTTCTACCATTGGCCTGGCGGTGTTTACATCCGGAAGTCCTTCTTTTACCTTATGGTCCACAATGGCGACAATGTAATCATCTTTCACTGAAAATGGATCTGAAACCTCTCCTTCTTTTGCTCCAAAAGCCCATCTGATAATTGGCCGGGCATCTTGTAAGGCGCCTAATTGAAAATCATTTTCTTTTACCACATTTGGCACTGTCACTTTTTTCAATCCGTTTTTGGCAACGTATTCATCAAAAGATTTTTCATCTTTTGCGATGCCAGATAATTTTATTGCTGCTGTATTTGCTGCATTTATGGTTTCATCGCTTGGGGCGATTTCTTTTGCCATATATGCAATTTTATACATTGGTTGCGGATTTTTTTTATCCAATATTTCAATATAATGCCAGCCGTATTGTGTGTGTACTACTTTTTTAGTTTCTCCTTTATCATACAATAAAAAATCGCCAAATTCTTTTGAAAATGCATCTCCTTCGATTGTCATAATATCAAAAGTCATTACTCCATTATCTTTTTTTGCTGCCTCATCAGTTGAATATTTTTCATCAAGAGAATCAAAGCTGGCGCCATGCTGGATAGCCGTAGCGATACTATCTGCAATTCTATGTGCAGTGCTGTCCGCCATCGTTGGTTGTTGGGTTTGAGGATTGATAGTGCCTAACAAAATGTGGCGGCATTTTATACTATCAGGTAAAATTTTTGTTGATAATTTTTTTGCCAAAACATAATTATTACCATCTATATATGGACCGTAAACGCCTCCATCGGGTAAATCAATTATGGAATCTTTGTTGGGCGCTTCTATTTTTGGCTTTGGCGTATATCCATCAAAGTAAGAAATAGCCGAAGAGTTTCTTCCCAGGAAAAATTTAGCGTTTGAATCTGCTTTAAACTGTGGTTTCAAATCCTTCATAGATTGTAAAATCTTTGCACTATCGGCTGCGCTGGCAGCAGCGCTAAAGGATACGTACGAAATTAATCTTCCCGGTTCCTGCTTATATTTTAATTTATTTTTATCAAGGTAAGATTGTATATCATTGTCACTCACTTTTACAGAACTATCACTTATTGCCGTATAAGGAACAGCTACGTAAGAAATAGTAGCGAAATTATTTTTTTCTTCACTATTTTCTTTTGACAGCCATTTGGGTTGATAAATACTTGCCGCAATCATGGAAGTATATTTTGTATATAAGCTGTTCAACCGCATAGGATCAACCAACTGAGAAATAATTGCGTCTCTTTGCTCTTTATTTTTATTTCTCTTGGTTTGTGCCCACCATTGTTGAGCCTGTTCTATATCGTACTGGCCTGTTTCTTTATTAGTAAATGCCTGTTTTAATTGTTGAGGTGCATCATTACTAAACATAATAGAACTCATTTCATCAGGAGTAAAAGTGATTCCCAATTTATCAAATTGGGTTTCCACTACCCTTTCAGCAACCATCTGGTTCCAAACAGATTCCATTATCTGGTTATTTTGAGAAGATCCTCCATTCGGGTATTGTTGTTCTACTTCTTTAACCTTTTTATTAAAATCGTCCAAATTAATTTTTTCTCCATTTACTACACCAAGAGTGGAAGTATTATTACCACCAAACAGCGAACCTCCCCGCCTGCTGCTCATAGAATCCATTAATATAAAAGCAACAAGGCTTATACCGATAAGCGCGATGACTATTACAGCTCCTTTTTCACGGATAGTCTGAATGATTGACATATTGTATTTTCTCTTAAATTTGAAATAAGGCGGCAAAAATAGTGTAAAATAAAATAGGAACAAATTGTGGATAACCCATTAACCATAGAACTGGTAAGGTTTTCTTATAAAAGATTTGAAAAATTTTATTTGTAATAAAATGATCAAATTAATTTCTAACATACTTAATGTGATAAAAATCTTTTTTGTGTTAATAAAGGACATTATTCCAATAATTTCTCTTTATAAGTTCTAATAAGTTTGGAAATTTTAAGGATTTATATTTTTTCTTAAAAAGAAACCACAATTTACTCCGGTTCAATTCACAAGTTTTTCAAAAAAATGTTCCATTTATTTACCAACATATTTTTTTATTAACGGATGTTTAAAAGAGCAATTTTTATAAGATAGTATGTTAAAGTAATTAGTGTAGATTTTGTGAATTAATGTGGATAAAAAGTAAATTTTAAATTTGCATCAACACAATTAATTTTTATTTCCACAAATTAACACTCATAATAATAATAGGCTTTTAAATTAATAATGTATTAATACTATATACTATGGCAGATATCAACATTGAAACGGCGCGCAAGCATTTAAATAAAAAAGGTTTTCTTGATATGGATATTGATGTTAACTTAGACCTCTTTGCTGAAATAGAACGTTTAAAAAATGAAAAAAATGCCATTATTCTTGCACACTATTACCAGGAACCCGATATTCAGGATGTTGCCGATTTTATCGGAGATAGCCTTGGGCTTGCGCAAAAAGCGCAATCTACCGATGCTGATATAATCGTTTTTGCAGGGGTGCATTTTATGGCTGAAACTGCTAAAATTCTAAATCCGCATAAAAAGGTTTTATTACCAGATCTTAATGCCGGATGTTCTCTTGCAGATTCAGCACCTGCAGATCTTTTTAAGAAATTTAAAGAACAATATCCCGACCATTTGGTAATTACTTATATTAATTGTTCTGCTGGTATGAAAGCATTGAGCGATATTATCTGCACTTCTTCAAATGCAGAAACTATTATAAATAGTTTGCCAAAAGATCAAAAAATAATATTTGCCCCAGATAAAAACCTTGGTGCATATTTGATTAAAAAGACAGGAAGGGATATGGTTTTATGGAATGGCTCTTGTATAGTTCATGAAATTTTTAGTCTTGAAAAAATAACCAAGCTTAAAATGCGTCATCCAAATGCGAAAGTGATCGCACATCCTGAATGTGAAGAGCCTGTATTAAAAGCAGCGGATTTTGTCGGAAGTACTTCAGCTCTTTTAAAATATACACTGGAAAATCCTGCTACAGAATTTATTGTTGCTACAGAATCAGGAATTATTCATCAGATGCAGATTAAAGCTCCTTTAAAGACATTTATACCGGCGCCTCCTGATAATATGTGTGCCTGCAATGATTGTCCTTATATGAAGCTTAATACACTGGAGAAGTTGTATTTGTGTATGGAGTATGAGGAACCAGAAATTATTATGGATGAACAATTACGTATCGCTTCTAAAAAGCCGATAGAAAGGATGTTGGAAATAAGTAAAAAGTTTGGATTGTAGGAAATATAGAATGAGAAAGAAATTCAGTAAACGAACCATGCCTACCGGCAGGCATGCAAATAATAGATATTTTTAAAACCTATTAATTTTATCTTCCAAAATCATCCTGCACTCTCACAATATCATTTTCATTGCTTGGGTGATTTGTATCAGAATGTTTCCATATTTCGGCTATGATGCCCCATCCTTTAAGCCCGATAAGACGATGGCGTTCACCTTGTTTTAATATGATTATGTCACCTTTTCTTTTTACCTGCATTTGTGTTTCCTTGTCAGTATCGCTAATAATTACACCTACTTCTCCCGAAAATACTTTCCATACTTCTGAGCGCCGGTGATGATATTGCCAGCTTAGTCTTTTTCCGGATTCTACTATTAATATTTTTGGGCTAACCTTTTCATTTGAATGTTGTTTTGCTTTAGGGACATCTTTAAAGAAATAGTTAATAAATTGTTTTGACTGCATTTCGTCTATGGCATAGAAACCGCCCCAAGGGCGCGTTTCATCGTAATTTTCAATTCTAAAATTATTTTGTGCTAGGAAGCTGCTTACTTTTTCAAAAATTTCTTTTTTTGTAATATCCGGGGATAATTTAAACTCCATATTTTATTATATAACGGTTATGATTACACGAAATCAACGACCCATATAAACCATCAATATTTGTACATCACTTGGGTTTACACCACTTATCCTGCTAGCCTGGCCAAGAGTTTGTGGTTTTATCTTTTTAAACTTTTGTCTTGCTTCATTCGATAAGGAAGACACGTTTTCATAATTAAAGCTATCAGGAATAATTTGATTTTCCAAAACACTCATCTTACCAACCATTTCTTCTTCTTTTTGGAGATATACTTTATACTTTATTTGAATTTCGGCTTGTTCTAATGATTCTCTTGAGAAATACCCAATAGCATTTTTTATTAAGGAAACAGAATTAATCATATCCTTTAAATCAATTCCCGGCCTCAATAAGATTTGTGCGGCTTTAGTCTTTTGTACGGTAGGAGCAGAGGAATTCTTCAGAAGAAAATCATTGATTTGATTTGGTTCAAATTTTATTTGATGAAGCAATTCAATTATTTCGTTGATCTCTTTTTTCTTTTTAATAACTTTATCCATTCTTTCCTGTGAGGCAAGGCCTATACGGTAGCTTTTTTCAGTTAGCCTCAGATCTGCATTGTCCTGTCTCAATAAGGTTCGGTATTCGGCACGGCTCGTAAACATTCTATACGGTTCGTCCGTTCCTTTATTGATAAGGTCATCAATAAGAACGCCTATATATGCTTCATTTCTTTTTAAAGTAAACGCTTCATTATTTTTTGTTGCCAGATGGGCATTAATTCCAGCCATAACACCTTGACATGCAGCCTCTTCGTATCCTGTAGTGCCGTTTATTTGTCCTGCAAAAAATAGATTTTTGACCAATTTGGTTTCCAGGCTCATTTTTAATTGAATGGGCGGGAAATAGTCATATTCTATAGCATAGCCCGGGCGGAACATTTTGCAGTTTTCAAATCCGGGCACTTTTTTTAGTGCTTTATATTGTACTTCTTCGGGCAAGGATGAAGAAAATCCATTTACATATACCTCAATAGTTTCCCATCCTTCGGGTTCTATAAACAACTGGTGGCGTTCTCTTTCTGCAAAACGGTTTATTTTATCTTCTATACTTGGGCAATACCTCGGTCCAATTCCTTTAATTCTTCCCTGGAACATTGGACTTTTACTAAATCCCGTTCGGAGAATATTATGAACTTCCGGGTTCGTATATGTGATCCAGCAACTTCTTTGTTCAGGAGTTTTTTTGGTATCCAAAAATGAAAAGCCTGTAATTTCTTCATCTCCTTTTTGCTCCTCCATTTTAGAATAATCTAATGATCGTCCGTCTATTCGTGGTGGTGTTCCCGTTTTTAGGCGGGCACTTTCAAAGCCCCATTCTACTAATTGTTCTGTGATTCCTACTGAAGCCTTTTCTGCTACTCTTCCTCCTTTAGATTGTTTTTCTCCAATATGAATAATTCCATTTAAGAAAGTACCATTAGTTAGGACAACGGATTTTGACAAAATATGATGGCCTAATGCTGTTTTTACACCTGTAATAATATCTCCATCTTTTGTTAAACCGATTACAGAATCCTGATAAAAATCAAGATTCGGTGTTTTTTCAAGCATTAATCGCCATTTTGAAGAAAAAAGCATGCGATCGTTTTGTGTTCTTGGACTCCACATTGCAGGACCTTTACTTTTATTCAACATTCTGAATTGAATCATTGTTTCGTCAGTAACAATTCCCGAATATCCACCCAGAGCATCTATTTCCCGTATAATTTGTCCTTTTGCAATACCACCCATTGCTGGATTACAGCTCATTTGAGCCATATTCTGCATATTCATGGTTATAAGAAGAGTTTTGCTTCCCAAATTTGCTGATGCCGCCGCAGCTTCACAGCCGGCATGTCCTGCACCTACAACTATTACATCGTATTTTAAAAACATTTTGCAAAAGTACCGAAATTGAAAAAAATTGATTTAAATGTTTCACGTGGAACATTTTGCCATAATTATTAGATTCTAAAATCGGGATAATTGGGAATGTTTCACGTGAAACATAAATATGAAATCAGAGCTTTGAAAGGTAATAATCTTCTTTTGAACGCATTTCAGCTTTTTCTTTAGGAGAATAGTCTTTATAACCACATAAATGAAGGATTCCATGAATCATAACACGATGTAGCTCATTTTCGTAATTCTCTCCTAAACTTAGGGCGTTTTCTTTAACCCTTTCAATACTGATATAAATTTCTGAAACGATAGGCAGGGAGGTACCTGAAAGTGTAAAAGTTAAAATATCCGTAAGTGTATCATGTTTCAGGTATTGTTGGTTTAATTTTAATAAAAATTCATCCTTACAGAAAACGTAGGTAACGGATTTAAAATCAAAGCCTTCTTCAGCGAAGATGGATGAAAGAAAAGTTTTTAAAAGGAGTTTGTCTTTTAATACTTCAGAAACGCCATGATTATTGAAGGAAATTGTACCCAAAGTTTTCTTTTTTCTAAATTCGCAACAAATTATTTCGGGATGAACGATATATTTATAAATAATGAAATTATCACAAATAAAGACAGGAACAAAAGTAAAAATTAAGTCTTTTGAAAATCATGAGATTATTTTAAAGTTAATGGAAATGGGCTGTCTTCCCGAAGAAGAAATAACTGTTTGGAAAAAAGCTCCCCTGGGAGATCCAATTTATGTTTTGGTAGCAGGATATTCTTTAAGTCTTCGCTTAGATGAAGCGGATCAGATAATTGTTGAAGAAATTACAAAAAATTAATAATCAACAAGTTATATGAAGATTGGTTTATATTTTGGTTCTTTTAACCCGATTCATAACGGACATTTGATCATAGCGAGCCATATAGCTAACTACACTGCGCTGGATAGAGTCTGGTTTGTGATTTCCCCACAAAATCCATTAAAACAAAACGCTTCTTTGATCAACGAAAATCACCGGAAACATTTGATTGATCTGGCAATTGAAGGTGAAAAGAAATTAAGATCCTCTAATATAGAATTCAAGCTTCCTCGTCCATCTTATACTATTGATACATTAACTCACTTAAACGATAGATACCCCCAACACGAATTTTCTATAATTATGGGCAGCGATAGTTTTGGTAATATAAAAAAGTGGAAAAATTATGAAGTGCTTTTGAGAGATTATGAGGTTATTATTTATGAAAGGCCTGGATTTAAAGTGAATTCCGAAATGCTGACTGCCAAAATAAAAGTACTCCATTCGCCTCTTCTTCAAATTTCGAGTACGCATATCCGTGATATGATACACGGGAAAAAATCAATCCGATATCTTGTTCCTGATGTTGTGAAAGAAGAAATAGAACGGCAGCAATATTATGGATAGTTTTTGAGCCACAAACCTGTCTCATCGGCAGACTGGGATTAACACGAATTTTTTAGCAGTAAATCAACAAATAATCCGGATTCTAATTTTAAAGAGGTTTAATAGAGCTCGTTTTTCTCCTTGGGAGCCCCGATAATCCATCGGTTGGGACGAGGCCTTTTGCCTATGACTATTTTTAAAAGAGCGAATTCTCGTCTAATCATTATTGTTATATAATTCAAAAATCCCCTAACCTATTTTAGATAATTTTTAAGATAAAAAGTAAGAAAAGGTTTTTTGATGCTGTAACCAGGGATTAAGAATCCTTAGCCGGAGGTCTTTTTCTGTTATTGTTATTTGATCTGGATCCGGGTCTTTGATTTTGAGGTGGCCTTTGTTGCTGATTTTTATTTTCCCTGCCTTTATCATTTTTATTTCCTCTTCGCTGATTGCCTTTCTGCTTACGGGTATTTTTTTCTAAAGATCGCAGGCTTATCTGGCCTACTACATCTACAAATTCGGGTTCTACTTCTTTCGGTTTGCCACTTATAATTTCTACTGTTTCTAAAGCATCAGGTTTGATACCTTCTTTGTTTTGTGCTTTAATCTTTTTTACTGTTTCGATGGAAAGTGGATAATGCTTGGTGCTGTCAGCCATTGAATACCACATCAGATTACGAAAAATATCTTTCTTTATTAAAAATGCACGGCCTTTGGCTACTTCTATTACATCTGCATCTTCGGGAAAATATTGCAACGCATCCAGATATGTGTCCAATTCATAGTTAAGGCAACATTTTAATCTCCCACATTGTCCGCTCAGTTTTGTTTGATTGATACTCAGATTCTGGTAACGTGCGGCATTGGTATTTACGCTCTTAAAGTCAGTGAGCCAAGTGCTGCAACATAACTCGCGGCCACAACTGCCGATTCCTCCCACTTTACCGGCTTCCTGGCGCGCGCCAATCTGTTTCATTTCTACTTTTACTTTGAATTCGTTAGCATACACCCGAATTAATTCACGAAAATCTACACGTTCATCAGCTATATAAAAAAAAGTGGCTTTTCTGGCATCAGCCTGAATCTCTACTTCCGACATTTTTAGTTCCAGATTCAATTGTCGTGCTATTGCCCTGCTTCTTATTAAAACCTCACGCTCACGGGCTTTAGTTTCCTTCCATTTTGCAATATCACTATCTGAAGCCAACCGCAATACTCTTTTAATATCAGGGCTGTTTTCGTCAACTCTTTTCTTTTTTAATTGTAATCGTACCAATTCTCCTGTAAGGTTAACGGTTCCCACATCAAATCCGCTCACACCTTCTACGGTAATGACATCTCCTTTAGAAAAAACATTCGAAGTCTTATTTTTATAAAAGTCTTTACGGCTTCCCTGGTTGAAAGAAACTTCTATGATACGGCAGGTATTTTCGATATCATCAACTGGTAAATCCGCAAGCCAGTCGTAAACATTCAACCTGTTACATCCTCCGGAACTACATCCACCATTACCTTTGCAGCCGGTTGGTTTTCCGGTACCACAACTCGTGCATCCCATATTAATAATTAAAATAAATAAGTAAATAAATTAAAACAAGCATTATTCATGCAGATGTATTACAATTCTTTTGTGACAGTTCACTACAATAATTTTACAAAACGAAGAGAAAAATTTCTATAGAAATGTAAAATTATGATTTGCTCCGGGGAGACAATAGATTATTAAAAACGTATTAATAGTAAGTCGTTTAAAAAGAAATTATATAATCATCTGCACTATATTCTTACACCTCTAATGAGCCAAAATTAGCGAATTATCTTTAATAATATGGAAAAACCGGATCGTAAGGGAATGAAATAACATTTTGGCATGTGCATTCCTTTCTATGTAATAAATAGCTTTGTCCAATTCATTTATAATTGCTTCCTGTGCCTCAAGGCTGCACATTTTATTAAAGCGAACCGCAAAATCTTTTTCCCCGTCAGAGATAGAGTCAAGATTATTTTCATTAAGATAGCGAATACGGATTGCCTGTTCTGCAAGGTGGATAAAATATCTTAAAAATTGTTTTTGTTTTTCCCTTCCAATACGGCTTATCTCATCAATCCATTTTATCTGTGCATTTACATTGTTTTTCAGAGTAAGGTTTAACCATCCTCTTACCTGAACCAGAAGATCTTCTTCAGGGTTTTGTAATAATTGCAAAGCCTCACGAAAATTTCCTTCAGAAATGGCAGCTATTTGGGCTGCTTTTGCCGGAGAGACATTATAATTTTCTATTAAACTATTTTCTACATCTGCATTGGAAAGAGGAGGGATCTTTATTAATTGTGTTCTTGATAAAATAGTAGGCAGAATTTCATTTTCATCTTCAGCAACAAATATAAAAAGTGTATCCGGTGGCGGTTCCTCAATTAATTTAAGCAACTTATTTCCCGAATTACCAAGAAATTCGGGCATCCACATTATCAAAATTTTATAAGGACTTTCAAAGGCCTTCAGACTTAGCTTATGAGAAATATCGTCACATTCAAAAACAGTAATATTTCCTTGTTTATTTATGGGAGATTCAATTTTTGATCTGGAATTTTCTTTTAAAAAATTGATCCAGTCTGCCACATTATCATAAGGTGTTTGCTGAATAAATTCGCGCCATTCTGTGATGTAATCCGTACTTAAAACCCGGTCGTGTTTACTGTCTTTTTTTAAAGCCGGATAAGAAAAATGCAGATCGGGATGAATTAATTGATTGGCTTTTATACACGACGGGCAAACTCCGCAACTGTCTTCTAATTCAACTATAGATGTTTCTGATTCTTCTTCGCCAAACAGTGAACCTGAATTATCTTTCTTAACTTTTTGATTAACCTTTTCACATAGAACATATTGCGCAAAAGCAATAGCCAACGGCAATGCACCACTTCCGTCTTTACCGAGAAATAAAAGCGCATGAGAAAGACGGTTCTTTTGAACCAATTCTTTTAATTTAATTTTTATTGGTTTCTGTGCTATTATTTGATTGAATTGCATGAAAATATAAATAAGTCCTACTATTGATAATATTTGAAATTTAATTTAAAAATTCAAACACTCTCTTATTTTGAAGAAGGATGAGAGACGTTGGCGAAATTTTAATAAAAGAAGTTTGTTTTTTAATTCAAATAACTTAATACCTTTTCGTATGCTTCCCTACCTTTTGGATCTGGATTATCTGGAACTAGTCTGTCTCTGTTAAAAATAACAGTAACAAAATTCCCTTCTTTATCAAATAAAAATTTAGTGAAGTTCCATTTTATCGGATCAGTAAATCCATGCTTTTCTGCTACATCAACCATGTATTTATAGATCGGAGCCATATTATCACCTTTTACTGAAACTTTTGCTGCCATAGGAAAAGTAACTCCATAATTCTTTTTACAAAATTCGGCGATTTGAGAATTGTCTCCCGGCTCCTGTCCACCAAAGTTGTTAGCAGGGAAACCAACAATAACCAATTTGTCTTTATATTTTTTATATAAATTTTCGAGGTCATCATACTGAGGTGTATTTCCGCATTTTGAAGCGGTATTAACCACCAATAAAACTTTTCCTTTAAATTGAGAGAAATCAATAGTGCCACCGGTTAATCCAGGCGTTTTAAATTGATAGATAGTTTCAGGTTTCATAATCTTTGATGTTTTTACTGGAAGCATAAATGAAAACAACAGCAGGGGAATACTGGCAAAAAATAGCTTTTTCATAAATCTTTTTTATAAAGGTACGAATTCAGAAAAAAATGATTTGGCAAGATTCCATGACAATTAACCGAACTTTGTACGTTTAAAGAAAATGATTTAATAAGAATGGAAATTTTTGAAAACACCATAACGAGAAAGGTTGATATAATATTAAAGAAGTTTGATACCAAAGCAGTAATCTTTGATCTCGATGGGACTTTATTGGACAATAACTCTTACCATCGTAAAAGTTGGGTTGAATATTTAAAAAATATGGGTAGAGAAATTTCTGAAGAGGAGTTTAATAAAAACATTAACGGGCGTACCAACAAAGATGTCGTGGAATATATTTATGGCAAGAACAAAAGCGATGAAGAAATAACGAAGCATACCCTGGGAAAAGAAGCACTTTACAGAAAGATTTATAAACCATTTATAAAACCGGTTTATGGATTAATAGACTTTTTAGAGATTTTGAAAAATAAAAATATTCCAATGGCAATTGCTACGTCTGGCATACAACCTAACATTGACTTTATGTTTGAAAATATTCCGATAAAAAAATATTTTAAAACAGTTGTAAATTCTTCACACATTAAAAAAGGGAAACCTGATCCGGAAATCTATTTAAAAGTTGCTTTACTGTTGGGTGTTCCGCCAAAAAATTGCCTGGTTTTTGAAGATGCCGTTGTAGGAATTAGATCTGCGAAAGCTGCGGGAATGAAAGTAATAGCTGTTGCTACTACCCAAACCAAAGATGAACTTTCAATAGCTGATATGATTGTGGATGATTATAAATTTTAAAAGTTTTCTTTAATTTTAGAAAAGAAAATAATAAAAATTGAATTCATTGTATCAATATGCGATTGCTTTTTTTAAAACGAAGAGAAATTTATTGTGTGAGTTGAAACGAAAAACCTGCTGTTCATAATATTATCTCAAAAAATTTTTGAAGAATACGGAGGAAACTAATTTATTAAAAGATGATTGATCCGGACAGAACCTGGCATTTTAATTTAATAATATCATCTCTGATAACATCCGATATCCGGAGTAGCGCCTCTCGGATTATCATCCAAATCATAAAGGAATGGTGTAGCTACTCCTGCATTTACAGCAGGTGAATTAGGATGATTATTAAAATGAAAATCATAGATATTTCTGGATACATCAATGCTGTCAAACATCGGCGGCTCATTTATTATAGGAGCAACAAATGTTGCATTGCTGATATCATTTTTTGCTTTATATAAAACATGATCGAATGTAACTGAGAATGGATCAGCGCCTTGTTTGTCTATAGCTATTTCATTATCAACTGTACCGCCATCACCCCAAAAAATACAATTTTGTAAAAAGGCATTCAGAGGCGCTGTGTAAGTACTTCCGTTTTGAGAAATGGAATTTGTTAATTGTAAAACAGGATTTTTATGAATAAAATAAGCGTTGCCGTATGAAGCAACCGTACAGCTAATGAAGCGATAGTCTCCACCATATTCTATTTCAATATTGCTTCCGCAATTAGAGATCAAAGAATTATCCGAATAGATGCTTGTATTGATTCCCAGGATCCCGGCGTCATAAACATTATTAATTATACATTGAGATATATTGATTTTTGGATTGGATGTAGTAGAAAGATCCTGGGCTATAATTCCCTGGTAAGCATTTTGGATAATAGTATGTTTTAAAGAATTATTTTCACTTGTACTTCTGAAAAAAATTCCGGGCCAACTCGCGGGTAAATCTTTGTAATCCATATCCAGCCTGTCTCCGGAAAAAATAACCGGGTCATCTTTAGTTCCATGCGTTGTTAAAGTACCATCCACTAAAAATGGCGCATCAGCATGTAAAAACACTTTTGTTCCGGGAGAAAGAATGAGCGTTGCGGTAGTATCTACTTGTATTCCACCCAGGATTACATAAGGCAAAGTATTGTTCCACGTTATATTTCCTTCAAGGATTTTATTTTTCAAAAAAATAGCATTTTGTCCATGAGCTTGTAATTGGACGAACTTTTTATTTCCATTATAATCTATTTCAATGCTGTCGCTTATAATAAAAGGATTTGAATCTGAGTTTGGATTTACGTTCACCTGAACAAAAACATAAATACTGTCATTGGCCTCTATTTCCACATCACTTACATCTGGCGAAGCTGTGCCATCTACATTCATTTTAAACTGCGAAGAAGATCCTCCTGAAAGTTTTACCTGGGATAGCCGGAGTTTTCGATTATTGTTATTAAATATTTTAAAAGATTGTGTAATGGAACCGGTTGTTACAAAAACCGTATCAAAAGATAAAGTATCAACGCTGGTGTATAAGTTGGCGTCAGGGCTTGTGATGAAAGATTCCTTTTTGCACGAAAAAAAAATGATTATTGAAAAGAAAATAAAAAATGAAATCCATCCTCTCCACTTCCCACCCTGATGAATATTATAAGAGCATTCTTTTAAAAGCTCTTTTTTGATACTTTCTCTTTTTGATAAATTCATAAATTAATAAATTGTTTTCAAATTCCCTCTTTGGAGGGTGGGGAAGTTTTAAACCAACACACTTTCAATTTCTTCAAAACCCCTGTCGGCGGGAAGTTCATTCCACAAAATTTTATAAATAGTTTCTGCTATCGGCATTTTTGCCATTACTTTTTCATTGATGATGTAAATACATTTACTCGCGTTGTATCCTTCGGCAACCATTCTCATTTCCAATTGTGCTGTTTGTACAGAATACCCTTTGCCTATCATGTTTCCAAAAGTACGATTACGGCTGTATAATGAATAGCATGTAACCAGCAGATCGCCAAGATAAACTGAAGCTGCATAATTGGTTCTTTGTTTTTCGTCTATACCTTTTGTGCTATGTCCGATAGATCCCACTTCTACATTTTGTATTCCCACTTTTCTTAAAAAACCGGCCATTTCATCGGCGCTGTTGGCAATGAGAACACTTAAAAAATTATCGCCATAATCAAGCCCATGGGCAATGCCTGCGCCAATTGCATAAATGTTTTTTAAAATAGCGGCATATTGAACTCCATAAATATCTGAATTGTGAATTGTATTTAAATAGGGGGTTTTAAAATGATAGGAAATCTCCTTTGTCATTTCTTCATCTATGCCCGAAAAAGTTAAATAAGACAATTTTTCGGCAGCTACTTCTTCGGCGTGACAAGGACCGAGTATTGTGAAATAATTTTTCAATTCAACTCCGAACTCTGTTTTTAGATATTCGTTCAGAAGCACATTCTTCTCCGGAACAATTCCTTTTACCGCGGAAATAATTTTTTTATTTTTAAAAACGTCCTTTGGTAATTCCTGGAGCACATCGGTGGTAAAAGCAGATGGAACAACGATTATAACGATATCACTGTGTTTAATAACCTCTTCGGCTGAAGTGGAAAAATTGAGAAGATTGATGTCGAAAAATGCAGAACTTAAATATTGCGGATTATGACGCCTGGTTTTAAAACTGTTGATATTGGAATCGCTCCGCAGCCACCAGTTGATCCTTTTTTTATTATCCGTTAATATTTTTGCAATTGCTGTTGCCCAGCTTCCGCTTCCGATAATTCCAAAATTCATGCGATCGTTTTTAGTTTCAATAAAGTCAAAAAAGAATTTTCTTTATAAAAAATACCTTTATTTTTATGACTCGTTTCCCAAAAGATTTAATTTTTCAATAGCAATTTGTGCAGCTACCTGGCTGGCATCTTTTTTATTGTATCCTTTCGCTTCTGCTATCAGTTCGCCATCTACTATAGCGCCAATTGTAAATAATCTTCTTCCGTTTTCAATGGTTTCATCAATGGTTTCAAATTCAAGATTCTTTCCGTTTTTGTTGGCCCAACCGTATAATTTATTTTTTTGATTGATATCAAGATTTTCCAGATCCTCCATATATAAATGAGGGTCTATAATTCTTTGGGTTACCCATTTTTGAGTTTCTTCATATCCTTTATCAAGATAAACAGCGCCTGTCAGAGCTTCTAAGGTATTGCCGAATATCTGTGAAATTTTTAACGAATGATCAAAATGGTTATAAACAGTAATTTTTTTCAGACCGATTTTGACAGCTATATCATTTAATTTATTTCTGTTTACCATTTTACTTCTCATTTCTGTTAAAAACCCTTCATCCTTATAAGGATAACGCATAAAAAGGTAGTGAGCTACGATTGTGCTTATTACCGCATCGCCCAGATATTCGAGCCTTTCATTATTTTCGTCTGCGCCTTCCCGTACAGAACGATGGCTAAGTGCGGTTTTGTATAAGTTTAAATGAAGAGGAGAAAATCCAAGAACGTTACGGAGTTGCTTTCTGAAATTCCGCTCTTGTTTTGAATAAAATATATTACTGAATAAAGGCACTTGTTGATTATACTTTTTATTATTTAAAATTAAAGAAAATAAATTCCATATAGTTCTTTAATAAATCAATTCGGTTGATAGGTCACACAGTAAACCTTTGGATTGAATTGAAGTAAAAACTATTTATTTAATCATATTAATACTATTATTATATGGGGGTTCTTAGGGGGTGTTAATAACTCTCATAAATGTGAATAACTTTGAAAGTAATGGCAGGGTGAACTTTA
>DASSHD010000146.1:0-12045 GCA_035693085.1 Hanamia sp.
TTGTTGCATTAAATGATGGCGTTAGGTTCAGCACTTTATAAAGCCCCTCACCTACTACGCCGAAGCCAAAAATTCCTAATACCAATTTCTTATGAGTTTCCATTTTTTTGAATTTTTTTATAAAAGAATATATCAACAGTTTATTGCAAATCATTTATCGGGTATGAGAGATAAGAGAGAGTTTTGAAGACCCGGATAGGGCATAAAAAAACTCATCCGACAGAACAGATGAGTTAATATATTTTATTTGACAAAATACCTTTTTATTAAAACCTAAGTCTGTCTTATCTGTCCCGATAGTAATCGGGATGGAGTTAGCACCTTTTAATGTTTATAGAAAAACCTTTCAGGTTGCCAAGGCGTCATCGGGCCATTTCCCTCTGCCTTTCTTGATAAGTGAATCACAAAGAACTGACGCAAAGTTGAAGGCAGAATTTGAATCTGCCAAATCTTTTTTAGTAAAACTTTGATCTCTAACATGCCTTTGCACAGCAGAGCAACCTTGCCTACCGGCAGGCAGGCAAAAAAGCAGGATTTTGATTTTAATAAATCTCCCCTTCCAATAAATTCGTAATTTGTATCAATTATTTTTAAATAAGAGAAAAAAAATACATTTTTGCATATAACCATCAGTAAATGAAGTTAAAAGATATATATCTATCCTTGTGCGAAAGGAAA
Source organism: Hanamia sp. (assembly GCA_035693085.1). Lineage (GTDB taxonomy): Bacteria > Bacteroidota > Bacteroidia > Chitinophagales > Chitinophagaceae > Ginsengibacter. The sequence goes on from DASSHD010000146.1 coordinate 679, forward strand.
GCTAACAGCAAAAAATCTTTTGCTGTTCTGATTGATCCTGACAAAGTGAATGATGAAAAGATGCAGGAGTTAATACATCTTGCATTGCTGGCAAAAGTGGATTATTTTTTAGTAGGAGGAAGTCTTATTATTTCCAATTATTTAGATGAATGTGTTCAATTTATTAAACGGCATTGTTCTATTCCCGTTTTATTATTTCCAGGCAGTTCAACCCAGGTTTCAAAATACGCAGATGCTTTGTTATACCTTTCACTGATCAGCGGAAGAAATCCTGAATTATTGATAGGACAGCATGTGGTGAGCGCACCGGCAATAAAACAAACCGGCCTTGAAATAATAAGCACCGGATATATGGTAATAGACGGCGGTGCACCTACTACCGTTTCTTACATTTCTAATGCTTCTCCGTTGCCTGCCGATAAAAATGAAATTGCGATGTGTACTGCCATGGCGGGGGAAATGCTGGGCATGAAATTAATTTATATGGATGCCGGAAGTGGCGCTAAAACACCTATCACAGAAAGTATGATCGGACAGGTTTCCAAATCCATTGAAGTTCCTTTAATCATCGGCGGGGGAATTACGGATCCTGAAAAAGCCTACTTAAACTGCAAAGCCGGGGCAGACATCATTGTAGTGGGAAATGCCATAGAAAAAAATCAATCATTAATCATGGAAATGGCTTCGGCAGTACATTCTGTGCCGGTGAAGGTTGGGTGATTGGATTTTATTATTCCTCCTTTAATTTTTTATTAAATAAATTTCACAACGACATAGTTTGGCGCCCGGCATGGCTATTATTGCAAAAAAATAAAAAATTGCATCTATGCCGATGAAATTAGTAGTAAAAAAATTCCATCTTATCAGAAGAAACAGTTACGAGCAAAAAGGATATACTTCTTTGTGCAGTTATGAGGAAAATAATTTTTTGAGGCGCCGATTATTTAAAGAGGTAAATCCAAAGAAAAGGATAATCAGAAGTTTTAAAAAAGATTGGTTCTGCAAGGCTTGTTTGAATGTCTTTTCCTTAAAGCCATTAAAAAAATATAAAACGCTGCTACAATTTCCATTGCAATGCCCTAAATGCAAGTCTGAAAAAGTTGCGCATAATCATGATCTCATCAATGCAATCATTAATAAAAAGCCTGCAGATGAACTATCAAAATATTACGAAGAAAATAATATAGAAGTTGACCTGGAAATAGAAAATATTAATAAGTATTACTTAGAATTATTATCAAATGATGACCAAAAGTCCTCGCCTGATTTTATTATCTCTCTTTACTAAAAATAAAAATAATGAATTTAGAAAATATAAAAGCGGCATGTGAAGTAAGAATTGCTATGTGTATTGATAAGAACAACGACATACTGCTTGAAAAAGCGAGCAAAGGCGATAAGTCTGCATTTGCTCAATTGGTAATGGTTTGGAGGCTACGTGTAATTTTTTTAATTGAAGCAAAATACAAAGAATTTCTGCGTCCTGATTTAATAGATGCTATCCTGAACCAGGGAGTGATTGTATCAATAGAACAGCATGCAAAAGATGTAAAAGTAACCGGCAAAGTAAAAAAGGACTGGCAGGATAATATGAATAGAGATATGAATTTTGCCATCGAAGCTATTTTGGAGCCTAAAATTTCCAATAAAAAATTTACAAATTATAATACTGTGGAACGGGTTACTTTTCTTAATAAAATTAACCGGTTACTTAAACAGGCAGAGCAGGAAATAATAGACAGAGTAAGAGTTTATTTGCAAGCGGGCGAAAATGAATTATGTATCAATAATTCATCTGCAATTCGTAATGATGTAGAGGTGACGGTTTACTATTTTCTGGAAACAAATGATCATCATGTTCATAGTCACTGGGATTATTTTCAGCATGATGAAATTACAACAATAGAAAAAAAATTTGATAATGCACTTCCCAATGAAATTGAGCGACTTCGTCCTGGAAACATTTGGCCACAATTAGACGATCCCTATTGTTATCTCATGCATAATTTTATATATGATTCCAGGCTTTATGAGAAAGTGTTTGACCTGAACAGAATAGAAATATGTATAGGCTGTCCGGAATATAAAATCATTGGTGTCAAAAGAAATGGAGATTCTGTTTGGTTTAATGGATGACACCATGTTGGAGAATGAAGTCTTTAGTGTTAGAAAAATTTAAGATGACGCAAACTTATATAATCAAGCCATTGGAAATCTTAGAAACAGAAGATATAAAAGCTCTCGTTGAAAGGTTGAAAGAAAAATCGAAAATTTGTATTATTTCCGGAGCAGCAAAAGTTGGTAAAACTGCTTTGGCAATAAAAATACTTTGTTATTTGATGAAAGATAATCCGAAGGAATTCAAACCTATCGTAATCTCATTGGATAATAGTGTAGAATACTGGCAAAATTTAATGCAACTCAATGAAGAAATATTCAGGTATCCATTTAAAGATAAAAGTTTTGGCCCATCGGAAAATAGCTTTCGTGCGTTGGGGAATATTTGTCTTAATATTGATGGCGAATTATTAAACCGGAACTATAATTTTATAGTAATAGATGGGATTGGCAAATGCAATGAAGCGTTAAATGCACACGATTTTGAAATCCTTTTTAATTCAGTCGTATATTTTGCTAAACACAGTAAGGCTATTTTTTTTATAACCTGCCGTACTGAACAATTATCTATATCTCACCCCGAATTAGACCAGTCGCGAAAGGAAGGCTTAGTTGAATTATGGGATTTGGAAAGACCTGAATATTTGGGAGGTGAGATAAAGGAGTTTGGGGATACGAGGTTGAGAATTGAATAATAATTTTTAAATAATCAGATAAAAAGAATAACATGAAATGTAATACAAATTTTGACTCAGAATTAAAGAAGATTGAAAAATTAAATAAGAACTGGCTACCATGGATAGGTGAAAAATATTTTGATTTGCCTTCAGATAAAAGATTAATAATAATTGGGGAAAGTTGTTATGAGACCGAGGACGTAGATATTAATCAAGAGAATTATATCAGAAAAATTACTGAAAAACAGGGAATGGAAGAAGGTGCTATGTGGGATGAAGATCCGAATAAATTTATTTCTCAAATGCATACAAATTTAGAGAAATCATTATCCGTTGATACTGACAATATCGAAGCAAAGAGGCATTTTTGGGAACGTGTGTGTTATTTTAATATTATTCAAACACCACTAAAAAGTAGAAGTACTGAGAATAGGCCTCCGTGGCAGGATTTTTTAACTGGCTGGGATGTTTTTTATCAAGTTTTAAGTATTTTAAATCCTTCTTATTGTCTATTTAATGGAGTAGAAGCCTCAAATCATTTTTATCCAGATAAATCTGCAAAATTTAATTATTATTCAAATGAGAGAGCATTGTCTTTGCCAATGATAAATGATGCACATCCTAGAAAAATAATTTTAAAAAATAATAATGACCAGCTAACTAAAATTATTTTTATAAAACATAGCAGTAGTTACTTTTCAACTGAACTTTGGAAAGATTTTATTAATAAAGAATTTGAGGGTTTGTTGCCTTTTAAAAATTAATTTTTTATAACACTCCACACATTTTGCAATTGTTCAATTTTTAAATGTCTTCAGAAACCTTTCGTCACAAGTTTCTTACTTTTAATACATTGCTTGGGACAGTCGGGCAACTTTTAAGCAGATGATGATTTACGTTTATTAGTCAAACATGGACATCACTGCTACTTCAAACACACATGGAATTCATGGTTGATTAAAAACTTCAAGGACGAGAAGTTTTAATTCAATAGAAAGTGAAGTCTAAGCTAGTGTGGTTTAATATTTAAAAATAGAAAACGACATTATTTGTCGCTGTACTGCTCTACCTTTAATTCACAATTATTTGTAAATGCCTAAAGAAACATTTCTTCCGCGTTTATCCCTCATCATAAAACGACTCGAAGGAAGTCTGACAATCATTAATCAGATTAAAGTAAGTGATTCATCATTACTTACTCCTTAGATTCCATGATTTACAAAGTCATCAACCATGTTTTTAATTTTCTCTGTATCCAAATCTAAAACATTAATAAATTTATAAATAGATCTATAAGTCTTAATCTCTCTTTTACCATGTTTTTTAAAAAAGGTTTCAAATGAATTAAATTTCACTTCGTCAACCACATTTTGATTGACCATAATTATTAAAGATGCTTTTTCTTCGCTCCAAAGTTCGAACCAATATCCAAACCAAATACTATTTTTATACCAGAACCCATAACCATCACCATAACCAGCATCAATTTTATTATCCCAGATTAAATCTTTATAGGCAAAACTTTTAGCTAAAGAATTAACAGCTTCATTTAATTTCAGAACTTTATCAGGTATATCATTTGTTTCCATATATTTTATTTCATCAGGTTTAAAGTTAATATTATCGTATCCAAACTTTTCATCTAAGTGATTAATTAATTCATAAATTAAATCAGATTTAATGTCAAGTTTCTTTAAATTATTTATTAAAGCATTCCAATACAATATTTTTAAACATACTCCTTCTTTCTTTTCAATTTTTTCAAAGCGCTCCTCTATTTCACTTTTGTGCTTGTAATATTTAGGTATTAAAAAGAACAAATATTTATTATTATTTTTCGAGAGGAGAGGGACATATCCCTCTGGCTGATTAAATGTCAATGTTGAATCTTGAGTTTTCACTTCTACAATTACTTCTTCTCCATTTTTAAGTTTGAATATAATATCAGGTTGACCTTCTTCAAATCTTAATTGTGTATGGACAGAATCAAGCTCATTTTCTTCGTTAGGAAAAAGAAATTTTTGGATTATTTTTTTTATATCTTCCTCTGCATTTAACATGTTTACAATTAATTGTGAAAACTGATTCTCTGTCTTAATAACGTTATAAAATATATTTTTCATAATTGTCAATGAAGGTATTAAACTTGAAATAAAATAAAATGTTTTTTAATTTATATTTGGAACGACATTATTTGTCGCTTTACTGCTCTACCTTTAATTCATAATTATTTGCAAATGCCCAAAGAAACATTTCTTCCGCGTTTATCCCTCATCATAAAACGACTCGAAAAAAGCCCGGCTACTTATAAACAAATAAATGATTATTTAAAAGATAAATCTGAAGATGGATATAATTACTCCATGTCTGTAAGAACATTGCAAAGAGATATCAGGGATATTTATAAAAATTACGGGATTGAAATTGTCAATGAAAAAAAAGGTGAAAAAAAATATTTTATCAAAAGCAAATCTGAAATGGAAGGAGAGGTCGGCCAACGTTTATTGGAATCTTACCAAATGATACATATTATCAGAGCGGCACAGGATTATAAAAAATTCATTTTTTTAGAAACGAGAAAATCAAATGGGACAGAGTATTTCGGGGAGATACTTCATGCTATCAAAAATAAAAAATCAATAACTTTTAACCATTACAAATACTGGGAAGATATTGTCAGAGAAAAAACAGTTCATCCTTTCGCATTAAAGGAATCCCAGGGCCGATGGTATTTGCTTGCTGTAGATCCCGGCGAAAAGAATCTTAAAACTTTTGGCCTTGATAGAATAAGTGATTTGGCTATCAGTAAAAAATCTTTTAATGATAAATATGACTTCAATATCAAAGAATTGTTTTTAAATTCATTCGGTATCATTAATTCTGAAAATGAAAAACCGCAAAAAATCAGATTGTCCTTTACTTATGAGCAGGGGCAGTATGTAAAAAACTTTCCGTTACATCATTCGCAAAAAGTTACAGAAGAAGACAATGAAGTTATCGAGTTATTTATTATAATCACTTACGATTTTGTAATGGAGTTATTAAGCTATGGAGAAGAAGTTACAATCCTGTCCCCAAAATCTCTTATAACGCAGATGAAAAAAATTTATACAAGTGCATTAAGCAAATATTCTTAAACTTTTTCCTGTCCTCACTGGTGTATCTTTTTCAATCACAATGGTTTTGCTGTTGACTGCAACAGCGTTATTTATTTTTTCCTAATGCTGGTTTAAAAACCTGGTTGGAAAAAGGTGGTGTGTCTGGAATTTTAATCACATTAAAACCATGATTAGTTGCCTTGTGACAATCGTTACAGGTAGCTGTTAATAATGTGAATCCACTGCTGAATTTATTTTCATTCTTTTCTTTAATAGCAATAGATAAACTATCCATTGCTGGATCAATCATATTTATAGATTTTACTTCCGGCCTGTCAGCACAATATTTAGGAATATCATCTAATGCTTCCTGGATTTCTCCAACTTCAAAATTGGCTAACTGCCAGTTTTCGTTTTTCCCGGCAAACCATAATTTCGCATGATGCACCTGGATTTGAGACATAAACTCACCAAGCCCGGGTTTATAAGAATTATTAATTTCGGATTGCAAGCTGTCTATCTTTTTTTGCAAAGCAAGATTGGATGTGGATTGATTACAGGAAAAACCTGCCATTACTATTAAATAGAAAAGAATGTTTTTCATTGCTTTACTGTTTCATGTTATTGAAGAAACCTGTGCGCTTTTTTTCAAAATAAGGACAAGGTAAAAAATATTCTTTTAATTTAGCAGCAAACTCAATCGAAGTTTGTAAATGCACAGAGTTGAAACCCTGTGTTACAAAATAAAATCGGGCTTACGGCTCTGCAAGTGAGAATTCAACTGTAAATAATATAAGCGTATTGTCCAGATACGAATTGTCGGTCATATTATAATCTGCCCGAGTGGAAGCCTTAACCCGTTTTTTTTATGTCAGGTACTCTTTAGTTGTTTTTCCGTTTTTTCGATGCTTTCGCTTTTGAATTAAATTCCAGACATAAGCTAATCCAATATTCAAAGTCTTTCTTTTTTGTATATCCTTCCTGACTTACATAACAATAACCTTTGAGTTCGCGCCCTTTCATAATCATTGGCTGAAAGCCGTTCTTTTTTGCAATTTCTTCCTGTAGAGCAGGATCAAAACGGCACATCAGATTATCGTTGCTTACAGAGATACACATTTTCCCATTTATCATAAAAGTGAGTCCGCGAAACATCTTCTTTTCTTCAATTTTTAACTTTGGGAAACCGGAAAGATATTCCCTGATTCTATCAGCAAGTTTAATATTGTAGGTCATAAAAAACTACTTTTTGGTATTGTATGCAAAGATTAATGTGCCAAAGTACAAAGTACAGATTTATAAACTCATCATCTCTTTAAACTTTACCGCCTGTCTGCGGCTTACTTCTATTTTTTCGCCGCCTTTCAAATCAAGCAAAAGGCCTCCATTAAAATAAGTTTCTATTTTTTCTATCATTCTCAGGTTAATGATATGTTTTCTGTTGGCTCTGAAAAAAACTTTTTCATCTAATCTTTCTTCCAGCGCATTCAGCGATTTTAAAATGAGCGGTTTATTGGTTCCAAAAAAAACTTTCGCATAATTTCCTACACTTTCAAATAAGCGCACATCTGATAATTTTACAAACCAGCAACGCTCGCCGTCTTTCACAAACACCTGGTCGTGCTCGCTTAACACACCTCTATTGTTGTAAGAAAGTAAATCATCTTCATCTTTTTGTTTTACTTTTAATATGGCATCTGCAAGGCGTTTTGGTTCTACCGGCTTCATTAAATAATCTAATGCATTTACGTCAAACGCTTTTATTGCATATTCATCATAAGCAGTTACAAAAATTACATGGGGTGTCTTTTCTAATTCGGTAAGCATATCAAATCCTGTTTTCCCCGGCATCTGTATATCCAAAAAAATAAGATCAGGATTCAATGTTTCAACTTTTTCTATTCCTTCATCAGCGTTGGCTGCTTCGCCTATTACTTCCACATCAGGAAATTCCTGAAGCATTCGCTTAAGTTCACTCCTGGCAAGGCGTTCATCATCTATTAAAATTACTTTTAGCATATTTAAACTTATTAATTATAAATATCAGCTTTGAGCCTATTTAACAGGCATTACAATTTTTGATTGAACTTTAGATCCGTTAATTTCTTCAACTTTAAAATAAGCATTTCCGTTACAAAGAAATTTCAACCTGTCGCGTGTGCTCGTAATTCCAAAGCCTTCATTTGTTTTTCCTTCAAGGCTACCTGTATTTTGTACAATGAGTACGAAATCCCTGTCTGTAAATTTCGAGATTATTTTTATTTCTCCGCCATTTATTCTTTTGCTGATGCCGTGCTTGATAGCATTTTCCACAAGAGTTTGCAACATCATTGGGGGTACAGGTTGTTCAAGAGTTTCTTCATCAATATCCATTTCTACTTTTAATCTTTCTTCAAAACGCATTTGTTCCAATGCGAGATAATCTTTCACAATATCCAATTCTTTTTTCAAAGGAACCGTTTCCATTTTTTCTACCTGGAGGCTGCTTCGCAAAATATTGGAAAGCTCTGTAATAGCGGTTCTCGCACGCTTTGGGTTTTCATCAACCAATGCCCGGATGCTGTTTAGCGAATTAAAAATAAAATGCGGATTGATGTGTGATTTTATCGTTTTTAATTCCAGTTCTTTTACCGTTTTTTCGAGACTTAGCCTGTTCAATTCATCTTTACGGTTTCTTTCGAGGTAATGCCAAACCATATAGAGCAACAACCATAAAGCAATTAATATAAAAGTAAAAATGATATCCCACCAAAACCTGCCTCTATGCTGATCCTCATATTTCCAATTTCCTGTAGTATCCCTGTACCAGCCTGTATTCTTTTTTATATTGGCAAGAGCAGCATAATTGAGAGAATCATTAGAATTATTTTTATCGGCAAGGTAATATCGGGTGCCTGTTAAGCCAAGTGTTTTTTCCGTAGAAATGGCTTGTTGCAGGTTTTGATTTTTCTCATATTCCACAAGAGATGTTCCGGTGGTAATAGCAGTAAATTTGGCGCCATAATAAGCCAGTAATCCGGTAAGAAAAACACTGACGATAAATAAGCCAATTACTTTATTAGTTGAAAATTTTATCCATTTCGTTTTTTTGAGAAAAAATCTTAATAAATGCGTAGCGGCTATATACCATACGAATTGTATAAAAAGTATAATAAATAATAACGTTTTTTTTCTGCCGGCCTTCCAGTAAACATCCTGTAGAAAAAAATAGAAAAAGGAAAGATTTAATAAAGTCCATCCACCCCAGCCCAAAAGCTGGCAAAGCCAATAGCGTGTGGTAGTTTTTTGCATACGCAAATTTAATGTTATGAATAGTATTTCTTTGAATGAATTGATTAGTGGTGAAAAGGGTTGTTTAAAAGGTCAAACTACTATTGGATTTGTGAAAGGTTTCTAAATTTTCCCGTCAAAAAACTTTAGTTTTACATGGTTGAAATAAATACAAATGCTTAATCAGAATTTGAACAAAGAAAAGGAAATATTGTCGCCGGCAGAAAGGGAATTTGAAAATAATATCCGGCCTTCGGTTATTGATGAATTCAGCGGCCAGGCGCAAATTATAGAAAATTTACGCATATTTATTAAGGCGGCAAGACAACGCGAAGAAGCGCTTGATCATATTCTTTTTCACGGGCCTCCTGGACTTGGCAAAACCACATTGAGCCGCATTGTTGCCAATGAATTGGGTGTAAATATCAGGGAAACCAGCGGTCCTGTTATTGAAAAACCAGGCGACCTGGCGGGTTTGCTCACTAACCTTGAAGCGCATGATGTTTTATTTATAGACGAGATTCACAGGCTCAGCAATGTGGTAGAAGAATATTTATATGCTGCGATGGAAGATTACCGAATTGACATTATGATTGATACCGGCCCAAATGCAAGAAGCGTACAAATCAACCTGAATCCATTTACATTAATCGGCGCTACCACGCGCAGCGGCTTGCTCACATCGCCGTTACTGTCGAGGTTTGGAATAAAATCAAGGCTGGAATATTATGATAAAGCTACTTTGCAAAAAATAATTTCACGTTCCTGTTCCATTCTTAATACCAAAATAACATCAGACGCCGCGCAGGAAATTGCCGGACGAAGCCGCGGCACTCCAAGGATTGCCAATGGCCTGTTAAGAAGAGTCCGTGATTTTGCACAGGTACTTTCCAACGGAGTGATTGATTTAAAAATTACAGAACATGCCTTAAAAGCTTTGAATGTAGATGAATATGGATTGGATGAAATGGACAATCGCATCCTGAGCGCCATCATTGATAAATTTAAAGGCGGCCCTGTAGGAATCACCACCATAGCCACCGCCGTAGGTGAAGAAGCCGGAACACTGGAAGAAGTATATGAGCCATTTTTAATTCAGGAAGGTTTTATCATGCGCACTTCGCGCGGAAGGGAAGTTACCGAAAAGGCTTATAAGCATTTGGGGAAGATCCCTCATAGAAATTTAAAAGGGCCGGAATTGTTTTCATGACCAAAACCTCAAAGGGGACTTAAGGAATGACATAGGAAAGGGAATCTGGAATTTGAAATTTATCAGAACAGTAAACCTACCTACCGGTAGGCAGGCAAAGAAATATTCAAGATTTCTGTTTCAGAATTAACTAAAACTATTGATAAAACCTGCATTTTGGATTAATTTCGTTGGATAATTTTAAGCTAATAATCATTAAAGTGAATTTGAATAGCGATTAGAATAAAAATAAACTCATCTTACATTCTAAATAATTTGATTTATGGATAATACAATGCTCATACAAGTAACCAATAAAAAAGCTCTGGGCCTTTTGCATGAGTTGGAGGAACTTCGATTGATCAAGGTGTTGAAAGAAAATTTCGTACCCGGCAAAACTAAGCTCTCTGATAAATACAAAGGCATTATTTCCAAAGAGCAAGGACAAAACTTAAAGGAACACATTAAACAAATGCGTAGTGAATGGAGCAATATTTAATTGATACCAATGTAGTGTCTGATTATTTTTCAGCTTCGTTATCTGCTGCTGGTTTAGATTTGATGGACATGGCTATTGATGCGGTGCCTAATATTTCCATCATTACTCAAATAGAATTACTTTGCTGGAATACCGATGAAGCTACTACACAAAGTGTACAAAATTTCATTGCTGATTGTACTGTTCTTGGTATAAGTGCTGATGTCATTGACCAATGTGTAAGTCTGAGAAAAGGCAAAAAAATAAAAACACCAGATGCCATTATAGCCGCCACTGCATTGGCTTACGATTATTCACTTATTACCAGCAATGAACAAGATTTTGCCAGTATTAAAGGGTTGAAAATAATAAACCCAATGAAATTATAAAATAGCAAAAACATAATTAGTGTCAGCAAGAAAACGCCTGGTTTTTTAGTTCAGGTGTGATTTTTCACTGACCTGATATTCAGATTTTATAAACCGGTTGTAATCTTTTATAAAAAAATAAAATCTTATTATTATAAGTTATAATATA
>DASSHD010000147.1:0-3332 GCA_035693085.1 Hanamia sp.
TAAAAGCAAAGCGGAAGGGGTGATAAGTGATTTTTTTAAAACTAATCCGGTAAAGGGGTTTAAAGTAATACATCAGGGCGAAAATGCGGGTTCGCAATATTGTATTGGAAATCTGATGACTGGTAATGGTCTCTATCGTACCACTATTTATACTAAACAAAAAGGGGACGTTCAGGTAATACAGGAATTAAGATTTGAGAAATAATTACCCCAATTTATGAAATCCGTAAAAAATAAAGATCAATAATAATTGCCTGCCCGCCGCAAGGCTGGTGCTTCTACTACGGATACTGTTTTATTCCGGCAAATAATCATTCAAAAATTGTTTGAGCCAATTTTTTTGGAATTCTTTTTGAGTTTATCTTTTTATATTTCCGCTGTTTCAATAGGTCGTTAAATACGATCCGGCTAATGTATCCTGGGTTATAAACTCATTTATTCATGTTCATACACAAAATTATTGCCTTTTTTATTTCAGTGTTTATCAGTACCGTAGCTCTGTCGCAGTTTAATGATTCCACTCATCATCATTTTAAATTTGCTTCTACTGGTACTATTAATCAAACAAAAGATCTGAGTTCTTATGTTTTGAATAACATGGCAGCTTATGAAATCAATCAAAAAAAATTAACTTTTAACACCTCAGCAAGTTGGATATATGGGAGGCAGCAGCATCAACTTTCCAATAATGATGTATCAGCAGATGCCAATATTGATTATCTGAAAAATGTGCATCCGCTTTATTATTGGGGCTTATTTAGTTTTGATGAAAGCTATTCTTTAAAAATCAATTATCGCTTTCAGTCGGGCATTGGAGTTGGTTATACATTTGTAAACAAACCTCATTTTAAGCTGGTGGCGAGTGATGGGTTTGTTTATGAAACCAGCGACCTTACAGATCCTGTTTTAGGAAAGGATATTTATCAAACCGTCCGTAATTCTTTCCGTGTAAAATACCGATGGGCTTATAAAGATATTTTTGTTTTGGAAGGGGCTGAATATGTGCAGCCTTCTCTGATTTCTTTAAAAGATTATATTTTAAAATCAAGCAATACGCTTTCGGTAAAACTCAATACATGGCTTGCCATTAATGCTTCTGTTGGATATAATAAAATAAGCCGCACCAATCGTGAAAATTTATTGATCACTTATGGATTAACGGTTGATAAATATTTCTAGAAAAATTTGAAAGAAATACTTTCCTCATTTCCGGCAGGAAGAAAATCGTAAAACCAGAAAGTTAATATTTTTTATCCGGATGCTTTGAAGTATGAAACACAGAAACTATTCGAACAATTTTTCTTCTTTCATTAATTCTATATATAATAAGAAATGGGAAAGTATTTACACTTATTTATCTGTAACCTTTATATTTGATTGGGTATCTATTAGGATTATTTACAATTTTAAGAATGGCATCTTTTACCTCATTTAGAAACCTATCGCCCAAACCTTGTAACCGGTCTTCATACCAGTTCCAGGAAACGGCTATTTCTTTTTGTGCTTTTATTGATAAAACTGAGGTATAAATCAAACTATTTTCCATACCTTTTTATCCGCATTTTTTCGATTGACACTTCCAGTTGTTGTATAGTAAATCCTTTATCCTTTCCGGTTTCCAAGGCATTATAGCGGCTGTCTAATTCCTCAATGAATTGCATATCTTTCCACCACTCATTCAATTCTGCAATTTCATCTTCAAGCAAATCATATATAGCATGAAGCTTTTTGTCATTCGCAACACGGATGTAATCATATAATTTGTGACGAATAGTTGTTGAATTCATTTGTGTTTTATTTAGTATTCTTTTCTGCAATTTAATAGTTTTTTCTTATTAATATTACTCCATGTAGCTTACAGATCAAAAACAGTTCGGCTATTTACCCATTCAATCCGCTTTTCATATTTTTGTTTCATGCATCATACAGAAAATTATAATCATCAACTGAAAGAATTAATTTCAAATGCATTAAAAGAGGATGTAGGAGATGGAGATCATTCTACCCTTGCTATCATCGGTCCCGAAGTAAAAGGGAAAGCAATTCTTAAAATAAAAGATGAAGGCATTTTGGCAGGTGTAGATGTAGCAGAAAAAATATTTTCATTTGTTGAGCCAGCTTCAGTTTTAAAAAAAATTAAGAAGGATGGCGATGAAATGCATTTTGGAGAAACAGCCTTTGAAGTGGAAGCAAAAGTGAATACTATCCTTACTTGCGAAAGACTGGTGCTTAATTGTATGCAGCGCATGAGCGGTATTGCAACTCTTACGAAAAAATATACTGACAAACTAAAAGGATATTCTACCAAATTATTAGATACAAGAAAAACAACGCCTAATTTTCGCTTATTAGAAAAAGAAGCGGTCAGAATTGGTGGTGGTCTTAATCATCGTTTTGGCTTGTATGATATGATTATGCTGAAAGACAATCATATTGATTATTGCGGTGGTATTGAAAAAGCCATTGAAAAAGCCCGGCAATATGTGCAGAAGAAAAAACCGGGTTTACAGATCGAAGTAGAAACCAGGAGTATTGAGGATGTAAAAAAAGTGATGCAGACAGGAAAAGTAAATCGGATTATGCTGGACAATTTTTCTCCTGAAAAAATAAAAGAAGCCCTGAAAATAATTAATGGGAAATATGAAACCGAAGCCAGCGGTGGCATTACTCTTGAAAATATTGAATCGTATGCTGCAACCGGAGTTGATTTTATTTCAAGCGGCGCTATAATTCACCAGGCAAGAAGCCTCGATCTGAGTTTAAAAGCGGAAATAATTCATTCAATATAATACAATAAAATGGCAAAGAAAAAGTTATATAATGTTGGTGGCATCGTTTATTCAACAGCGCCGGATTTTAATTTTTCAGTTGAAAATAAAACTGCTGAATCCTTGCCGCCAAATGAACAATTACTAACAATCGTTCTTGACAAAAAGCATCGCGGAGGGAAAACGGTTTCCATTATAAAAAACTTTTTGATGAAGGATGATGAAATAGAAGCGCTTGCAAAGCAATTAAAAACTTTTTGCGGAAGCGGAGGGTCGGTAAAGGATAAAGAAATTATTATCCAGGGCGATCATAGAGAAAAAATATTCCAATGGATGGTGAAAAAAGGGTTTTCTAAAACACGTAAAATTTAATTGATTTAATTCAGTAGATTTAATAACTTTATCATTAACCTAAAGTGCTATGATTTCAAAAATATCCGAAGGAGTAAACATAAGCGTTGAAACTTTTTATCAGCCCGAATACAGCAATCCGCTTAATAGCGAATATATGTTTGCCTACCGTATTACACTCGAAAACAGCAATTCATTCCCTGTTCAATTGTT
>DASSHD010000148.1:0-9640 GCA_035693085.1 Hanamia sp.
CATCACCAAAAATATCCCCAAACTGGCTGAAGATATCTTCCATATTCATTCCCTGCGCAGAGAAGCCACCGCCACCACGACCAGCGCCAAAAGCATTATGCCCAAAGCGATCATATTGGGACCTCTTATCAGGATCACTTAATATTTCATAAGCTTCTGCTGCTTCTTTAAATTTTTCTTCTGCTGTGTGATCACCGGGATTTCTGTCAGGATGAAATTGCATGGCTACCTTTCGGTATGCTTTCTTTATTTCATCAGCGGTTGAATTTTTGTTAACACCCAGAATTTCGTAATAATCTCTTTTTGCGGACATGGTACTTGCCATACTATTTTATAAATCGTCAATGAACTTACTGCAAGAGCACTGGCATTTTTGTTTTGATATATATATTAAAAATTTTTGTTAGAATTATTTGCCTACAACTACTTTGGCAAAGCGTATCAATTTGTCATTCAACATATAACCTTTCTGTAATTCAGCTACAACTTTGCCTTTTAGTTTTTTATCATCCACATGAATCTCAGAAACCGCTTCATCCTTTTCAACATCAAATTCTGTTTGCAGCGTTTGGATAGCTTTGAGGCCTTTTGATTGTAGAATTTTTCTGAATTTATCAAATACAAGGAGTATTCCTTCTTTTAATGTTTTTTCTTCATCACTTTCTTTCATTTGTTGCTCCGCTCTATCCATATCATCCAATACGTCCAACAAAGAAACGATTATTTCCTTGCCTGCTGTTTGCCTTAACTCTATGGCTTCTTTGGAAGTACGTCTTTTGTAATTATCAAATTCTGCAAACAGGCGAATGTATTTATCTTTTTGTTCTTCTAATTCTGTTTTTAATTTCTGCGCATTATCAATTTCTTCACTTGATACTGCTTCCTCGTTAGATGATATTTCATTATCATCAATCTCTTCTTTTTGTTGATTATTTTCCACCTCTTCAAACTGACTGTTAATGTTATTTTCCTGCATTTCTTTCTGATTTTTCATCATGTTATAAATTTGACTGCAAAGGTAGTACAGTCAAATTTTTTGCCAATAACTATTATTAGACAAAATGACACATTAAATCAGAGTAAAAGGAATTGGGACTACGATTAATTTTATTTGACAACCTGGAATTTTCCGGTTTCGATAATATTTCCATGGCTATCCTGGAGTTGAAAGATATATACTCCACGATAAAAATCAGCCACAGAGACTGTCATTTTAATATCATTTACTTTTAATTCTTCAATCTTTTTTCCTAAAAAATTAAAAATTATAAGACTGTACGAATTATTGTAGTTTTTATTAAACTCAAAATTGATAAAACTAACTGCCGGATTAGGATAAAATTTTACAGTTTTTTCAGTCTTGGTCAATAAGAGTTGAGCAGGTCTAACCTGGGCGTTACTGTAAAAATGTAAACCGGTAAATAATAAAAATATGTAAATTTTTTTTCTCAATATTACAAAAGTATAAATATTATTCAAAATTACGACTATCGGCTTCTTTTTATATGGTGTAATTTAAATATAACATTTTATAAAAAGCGGGTCTTGCAAAGATAAACGAATTAATATCTTTTAAAATTGTGTAATGTATTACTGTCTTAAAACTTTTTCATAGAATATTGAAAAACTCCAAAAAAATTTTGATTGATGATTCTTTCAGGAATTGAAAGAATCTTGATGCAGGCGGCTTTCAATCTACCTGAATATTTCGGAATCTTAATTATTTGTTGCTTTACCGGAATATAAAAATTTGGACACCTCAAATCCGTTTTTAGTAATTTGCGTTCGACAATGATTAATGAAAAAGGAAACCGGATACGGAGATATTTTTTGCAACAAAAAGCGCTGTTTTACAAAAACTACCGGTTGTTTATGGCTGGTCAAACCCTGTCATTGATAGGTACGTGGATTCAGCGCATTGCCATGATGTGGCTTGTCTATCAACTTACCAATTCCGCATTTTTGCTGGGCGTAGTTGGTTTTTGCGAGCAGGTTCCTATTTTTTTAATCGCTCCATTTGCAGGAGTTTATGCAGACCGGTGGGACAAACACAAGGCCCTCTGCCGGATAGAAGCATTGGCTTTGGCACAGGCATTTTTATTGGGGTTACTAACTCTTTTTAATGTAATTCAGATATGGCATATTATTGTTCTCAGTCTATGCCTGGGTGTTATCAATGCTTTTGAAGTTCCCATAAGGCAATCTTTTGTAGTAGAAATGGTGGGGCGGGATAAGGAGGCGCTGCCTAACGCAATTGCATTAAATTCTACAGTTTTTAATTTATCCAGGCTGATAGGGCCTTCGGTAGCGGGTATTCTCATAAGTGCGGTTGGTGAAGGCTGGTGTTTTATGGCGAATGCCTTTAGTTATTCTTTGGTGTTAATAAGTCTTCTACTGATGAAAATTCCCAAAAGTGTCGTAGGGAAAGCTAAAGAGGTTGACGTTTTTAAAAAATTAAAGGAAGGTATTCAATATATAAGAGCGAATAATATGATGCGTTCTTTATTGCTTTTATTGGCTATTGTGAGTTTTGCCAACGCATCTTTAAGGACATTAGCGCCTGTTTTTGCCAAAGTTGTTTTACATGGTGGCGCAAACACCCTGGGATTTTTGATGAGCGCTGCCGGAATAGGCGCTATATGTGGAGCTTTATTTCTTACTAAAAGAAAAACGACAAATGCGCTGAAAAAAATAGTATCCTTTACAGGTATTTTATTAGGTACGGGAATGATTTGTTTTGCAATTTCACGTTCTCTGCCACTTTCTCTATTTTTTATTGCTATAGCAGGTCTTGCGCAAATGATGCACACAGCCTGTACCAATACTCTTTTACAACTTTATGTGGATGATGATAAACGGGGAAGGGTAATGAGTTTTTACACCGTTTGCCTGCAGGGCACGATGCCTTTTGGTAGCCTGTTGGCCGGCGCTATAGCAGGCATTACAGGAGGCCCCTGGGCTGTAGTTCTCATGGGAGGATTTTGTCTTTTGGGTAGTCTCTTTTTGCGTGAAAAAAATATTCATTCAAGAATAACAAAGGCGCGCCGGCACCAACATGAAATTTCAGGATACTAAAGACAGATTATTGTCATCAAAGTATAAAAAATCACACATCCCAAAAGAATGAAATGTATCTTTACCACCATTAATAATCGCAACATCTGTTCAAAAGTTATTTTAGTGTATTTTTTACATTTTAAATAAAGAGACTAAATTGCCTGTTTTATAACAACAGAAAATGAAGATTAATTTTTACATCAGATACCACACCATACCTGGAGAAGAATTATTTATTTCAGGGAATAATCAATTTTTGGGTGATAACGACCCTTTGAAAGCAATTAAGCTTACCTGGTTTGATGAAGATTTTTGGCACGGCTCCATTATTTTCCCTGAAGATTTTGACGACACGATCCATTATAAATACATTCTAAAGGACAAAGAAGGTACTAATGTTTTTGATGCAGAAGAAAATCGCTTTATAGATATTTCTTTAAGGAAAACAAAATCGTATTCTGTTTTGGATACGTGGAATGCGGCCGGTGAAATAGGTAATATTTTTTTTACAACACCTTTCAAAAAATTTTTACTTCCAGGGATTACCAAAATAAAAATAAATGTTCCAAAAAGAATAACACATCTGTTTCGGGTGAAGGCTCCTCTATTAAAACCTGGTGAAACTATCTGTATATGCGGTTCTACGAAGAATTTAAAAAATTGGGATTCTCAAAATCCTATTTTACTTGCTCCTGAAAATAATTGGTTTACTGTGGGTGTTTGCCTGGAAGAAAATGAATGGCCTGCGGCCTATAAATATGGAATTTATGATACTTTGAAAAATAAATTTGCAGGTTTTGAAAATGGCGAAAACAGATTCCTTCATAATTTTGGTAAAGAAGATGGCCTTACAATTATTAACGATGGATTTGTAAATTTTCCGGTTACCGAATGGCGGGGTACTGGGGTTCTAATTCCGGTTTTTAGCCTTCGATCCAAAGAAAGTTTTGGCGTTGGTGAATTTAATGATCTCATGTTGTTAGTTGATTGGGCAAAAAAAACAGGAATTAAATTAATTCAGCTTTTACCTGTAAATGATACGATAGCGCATCACAATTGGCACGATTCTTATCCTTATGCCGCCATTTCAGCCTTTGCATTGCATCCTCTTTATATCAATCTTGAAAAAGTGGCCGGAAAAGAATTTGCATTTATAATAAAACCTCTAAAGAAGAAACAGAAGCAACTGAATGAATTGAAAGAATTTGATTACGAACAGGTAATGAAATTCAAACTTTCGGCATTAAAAGAATTGTATGATGCCGCCAAAAATGAATTTAAAAACAATACGGATTATTTCGAATTTTTTGAATTGAATCGCCACTGGCTGGTGCCTTATGCAGCTTTTTCTTACCTCAGAGATAAATATAATACCCCGGATTTTTTAAAATGGAAAAGTCATAATACTTACAATGAAATTGCCATACAAAAATTAGTATCTCCTTCTCAAAAACATTATGACAAGGTTGCTTTTTTTTATTTTGTTCAATACCATCTGCATTTGCAATTGAAGGAAATAGCGGATTATGCTCGTAAGCAAAAAATAGTTTTAAAAGGAGATATTCCTATCGGAATTTTTCGCTACGGTTGTGATGCATGGGTAAATCCGTCTTTGTATAATATGGATCAGCAATCGGGAGCGCCACCTGATGACTTTGCTATAAAAGGTCAGAATTGGGGATTTCCTACCTATAACTGGAATGAAATGAGAAAGGATAATTACAGGTGGTGGCGCAGGCGTTTCGACCAGATGAGTAATTATTTTGATGCTTTTAGAATTGATCACATTCTTGGATTCTTTAGAATATGGAGCATCCCAATGCACGCTGTGGAAGGCATTATGGGAAGATTTGTTCCCGCGGTTCCTGTAGATATTACCGAATTTTATTACAGGGAGATTACATTTGACCATGACCGTTATTGCTTACCTTTTATCACAGAGGATATACTGAAAAATATTTTTAAAGATAAATACGGTGAAATAAAAGAAAAATACTTTAATGAGGCTGCTGACGGAAATTATCGTTTAAAAGAATTTGTAAATACCCAGGCTAAAGTGGCTGAATATTTTAAAGATGCCGCCGATGAAAACATAAAGCAAGGATTATTTGATTTAATAAGTAATGTGATTCTTTTTGAAGATGAAAACTCAAGTGGACAAAAATTTCATTTCAGAATTGCAATAGATAAAACATCTTCATATCAACTGCTTGACGACAATACAAAAAGTAAGCTATGGCAACTTTATATTGATTATTATTACAAAAGACAAAATAACTTTTGGCAAAAAGAGGGCATGAATAAATTACCTCAGTTAAAAAGAAACACCAACATGCTTGTTTGTGGTGAAGACCTGGGGATGGTGCCACCGTGTGTACCTTATGTGATGGCTCAGTTAGGAATATTGGGCCTGGAGATTGAGCGAATGCCCAAGGCGCAGGGAAAAGAATTTTTTCACCCTAATGATGCTCCTTATTTGTCAGTGGTAACTCCATCCACACATGATATGAGTACTATCCGTGGCTGGTGGGAAGAAAACAGGGAACAAACCCAAAGATTTTATAATTTCATGCTTGGACAGTATGGAGAAGCGCCGCTTACCTGCGAAACATGGATCAATAAACGGATTGTTTTGCAACATCTGTATTCTCCTGCGATGTGGAGTATTTTTCAATTAGCCGATCTATTAGGTATGGATGAAAAATTGCGCAGCGAAAATCCAAAGGAAGATAGAATTAATGTTCCTTCCAATCCGGATAATTACTGGCATTACAGGATGAACCTGAACCTGGAAGCCTTATTAAAAGCAAATGAATTTAACGAAGAGTTGAAAAAGAATATTGAAGAAAGCGGGAGGTCGGGGACATGAATCTAAAATATAAAACATCGAATCTTCCTTTTAAGCATCCATTTACAATTTCTAAAGGAACCAAAACGCATCAACCAGCTTTATTAGTAGAATTGGAATTCTTTGGTATAAGGGGCTATGGTGAAGCTCCGGCTATTCCTTATTACAATATTTCGGTTGATAAAATGATTGACGATTTGGAAGCTAAAAGGAATTTTGTCGAAAAAGTTGCATTTACTGATCCTGAAAGATATTGGCACTATCTTCATCATTTGTTTCCCGAAAATCCATTTTTGGTTTGCGCCCTGGATATGGCCGGTTGGGATCTTTTTGGAAAATTGAGACATAGGCAATTGTATGAATTATGGAATCTCGATATTTCGAAAAATCCTTTGACGGATATTACGATCGGTATTGATACCATTGAAAGCATGGTTTCGAAAATGAAAGAAACGCCGTGGCCGATTTATAAAATTAAACTGGGAACAGATAACGATGTTCATATCATGCAGGAATTAAGAAAGCATACCGATTCGGTTTTCAGGATTGATGCTAATGCAGCATGGAAAGCAGAGGAGGCGCTGGAAAAAATAAAAATATTTGAAAATTTGAATGTAGAATTTATTGAACAACCTTTGGCAAAAGATGATTGGGAGGGAATGAAATTTTTGTATGAACATTCTCCTTTGCCATTAATTGCTGATGAAAGTTGTGTGTCTGAGCATGACGTGGAAAAATGCAAGAATCATTTTCATGGCATCAACATTAAACTTACCAAATGCAGTGGTATCACACCGGCCAGGCGTATGATAGAAAAAGCCCGTGAACTGGAAATGAAAGTTATGATGGGCTGTATGAATGAAAGTTCCATTGGTACCGCCGCCATAGCACAACTGTTACCCTTACTCGATTATGTGGATATGGACGGCCCGTTACTTCTTGCTGAAGATGTGGCCAAAGGCGTGCAATATGATTATGGGAAAATTATTTATTCAGATGGTTTTGGTTTGGGAGTTTCCGTAGAAACATTTTGATGCTTTTGAATAATTTAATTTCCTTTTCAGTAAACGAACAAATTCTTCGATTTTTCTTTTCTGAAAGAAAACAGAAACGAAAAAATCGTAGTTTAAAATAATCTGTGTCAAATATTTTTTTCTATTTTAGAACGGAGTCAGAAAAGGAGTTCCATAATTACTGCATTTCTTTAGTCCGTATATTTTGTAGTTTTTTTACTCTTTGCTCCTTAAAATTCTTACGATAAAGTCAACAGCTTTGGAATTATATATGCTTGGTGTCCCGTTCGGTAATTGACTGGTTGCTTTAAATTCATCTTCATGTTTTTTATTCCGAAAATTGTAAGCAGAATAATTAGTATTATTTTTTAAATCATTATCTTTTATTGCTTCCCAGATTTGATTTTCTGTGCAAGTAGAAAGCTGTTTTTTAACTTCAACTACTAGACCTTTTGCTGAATAAGGGTATTCTTTTAAAAGGTTTTCTTTCACCTTTTTTACCACTTCAATTCTGTCAATAGGAACAATATCACCAACAAGTTTAAGAGTTGTCGCTCCCTTTTTCTCTACGAATTCTCCTTCCTTTATAAACTTTAATTTTTTTGCTAATTCTTCGTCAATAACCAAAATTTTAGTGTCGTCTTTTTCAATTACTGATTTTTCCGTATCAAGTATTGCAGCATTGCTTGGTCCAGCTTTTCCAATCTTTGACATGAGATCGAGCCATTGATTATTATTCTGTTCTATTCTCTTGTTGATGATTGTCTCTAGTTCTGCATATTGTATTTTTTGAGTTCTGCCACCATATCTATAGTATATGTCTCCATTTGTAATAATCTGGTCTTTACCTTCATTTTTCTTCGCAATTATTGGTTTGACAGATGAAGGGTATATTTTAAAAATGCCGAATGATTTACCCTTGTATTCATAAGTTTCTTGCTCCCAACTTATATTTCCTAAAAAAATGTCTAAAAGAAATCCTGTGATTTTTTCAGGATCGATTTTTTCAAATTGGTTAAGTGACGCTTCTGTAAGTCCTTTCAATTTTCGTGGAGTATCTGAAACTCCAAATATTAAATACCCACCCTTGTTATTTGAAAATGCGGCAAAGTCTCTAAAATAGTCGGCAAGTCCCGCAAGATTAAACTGTTCTTTGAATTCAAGTTCTTGTCCCTCCCTATGATGGAGGTTACCTCCAGTTGTTGTTCGAAGAAGTTCTTGAATAAAATTTTCGTCAATCATTTTTTAGAAATGTAATATCAAAATAAAATTACAGCTTAAACTTGTATTTATTTTATTCCACGCAATAGTACAAAAAAATCAATATTCATTTTCAAATTGTTCAGCGTTATAGATTTTGCAATTGGCGGATAGCAGGCAAGTTGTTATTATATAATTCCCTTTACCATTTTATCTAATATCTTCTGAATCAAAAACAGGAATTCTTGTTATTTGTGGGCTTACTGTATTCCGAAGTAAGAATCCAGTTCTTTATAAAAAAAATTTCTTTCTTCCTCCATACCTTTTGGTTTGTATATTTCATTTAGCCGCCGAAATATAAATTCCGTTGGCAGAAAATTAAATTTCCCTTTTCAGTAAACAAACAAATTCTTCAAATTTTTATTCTGTAAAAATCACGAGTCTAAAAAAATCTTCTTTCGCGAAATAATATCTCTGGCTATTTAATCAGCACTTTGAATTTTCCCTCACTTATAAAAGCAGTGTCGCCATTAGCTTTAAAAACAGTACCGCTGAATGTGCCGGTAGCAATTCCTGTTGCATAGATAAAACTCTGGAGAGTTACTGAAAAAACTTTTTCGTGGCGGCTGTCTAATATATCTTCCGGTGCATTGTGATCGTAATAATAAAAAGCAGCCCTGGGAGTCGTAATGTTAAACCTGTCCCTGTCAAGCGGTACCGAAAAATATGCTGAAATTACGAGCCCGGTATCAACGGAGCATGCAGAAGGCCCGAAGAAAGTAATATCCATTTTTGTATTTCCTGAAAAAAAGCCCGAATTCGTAACACTGCCGCATAAATAAGAATTTCCTGCTTTGAAATTCCAGTCTCCCAAACCAAGGCTATCTCCGGCAATGCATTTAGTGCATTCTGGAAATAATTTAGAGGTATCTTTTGGAGTGGTTACAGTATCGTTTTGTGGCATTGAATCACTTATAACGATGCTGGTATCCCCTCCCTCATAACTATATTCCTTTACACATCCTGTATTTTGCAAAACTAAAATTGGCAAAACAAAAAATAAAATGAGGAAATAATATAATTTGGAATACTTCATCATATTGAAATATAAAGAGTCCGGTAATAAATGTAATTCATTTTTTGCACCGAAGTTTTCTCTTTCCAAAAATTTTTTTTGTTCAATCAAATTTTCATTCTTTACTTTGCACCTCAATGAAACAAAATATTTACATACACCATCATCATTTTTTACCATAAGGGTAAGCTGTGTTGATTTGTATGTAATAAACATATTTCAAAAAGAGGCTTACTGAAAAGTGAGCCTTTTTTATTAGCTCCTTCTCTCCCGATAGCAATCGGGATGTGGATTGCAGGGGTGAGGAAAAAAATAAAAACAAATGCTAAAAATCGCTATTCAAAAATCAGGAAGACTACATGAACATTCTTTACAGCTTTTAAAAGAATGTGGTATTGAACTTAACAATGGCAACAGACAATTGAAGGTACAGGCTTTTGATTTTCC
>DASSHD010000149.1:0-13741 GCA_035693085.1 Hanamia sp.
CCCTTTTTTTATCGTGCATAAGGCTTCCGCTTCTTCGTCTTCCCAATTCCAGTGCGGCAACCAAAGTGATGGCTCTTGCAGTTCCGATTCCTTTGATAGACATCATTTCTTTTATGGTAATTTTCCCCAACTCATCCAGGTTATCATCACCGAGCCTTAAAATTTTTTTGGCTAAGTCAACTGCACTATCTTTTCCACTGCCCGAATTAATTAAAATAGCAAGCAATTCAGAATCACTTAAGCTTTCTCTTCCTTTCGCTACTAATTTTTCTCTTGGACGGTCATCTAAAGCCCAGTTCTTAATAGAGGTGGATGACTTGTTAACACTTTCCATGATTTTCAGTTTATTTCCAAAAATATTAATTATAATTTCGCCAAACTAATTATTTGCTATCTCAATTAATTCTAACATAAATTAATATGCATCCTAACGTAAAAATCTTTTCGGGCACAGGCTCCCAATATCTGGCAAAACAAATAGCGTTACGGTTTGGAGAACCATTGGGTAAAATTAATATTCAAAAATTTAGCGATGGAGAGATCGGTGTGGAATATCTTGAAAGTATCCGCGGACAATTTGTTTTTTTGGTACAAAGTACTTTTTCTCCAACGGACAATTTAATGGAATTACTACTGATGATAGATGCTGCAAAACGTGCATCAGCGTACAAAGTAATTGCTGTAATCCCTTACTATGGCTATGCGCGGCAAGACCGAAAGGATAAACCGCGCGTAGCCATAGGCTCAAAATTAGTAGCCAACATGCTTGTAGCAGCGGGCGCAGACAGGATAATCACTATGGATTTACATGCGCCGCAAATACAGGGTTATTTTGATATACCGGTAGATCACCTGGATTCCTCAGCCATCTATATTCCTTATATTGAAGAACTTGATTTGGAAAATCTCACCTTCGCTGCACCGGATGTGGGTAGTGCAAACCGGATCAGAGAAATAGCCAGTTATTTTGAAGTAGATATGGTAATATGCGATAAGCATCGTAAGAGAGCCAACGAAATTGCGAGTATGGTGGTAATAGGAGATGTTACTGACAGGGATATTGTGTTGATAGATGATATATGCGATACAGGTGGCACTCTTTGTAAAAGTGCAGCATTGCTTTTAGAAAAAGGCGCCAGAAGCGTGAGGGCATTTTGTACACATCCCGTACTGAGTAATAATGCTTATGAAAATATTCAAAATAGTGTTTTGGAAGAACTGGTAGTGTGTGATACCATACCGATAAAACAAAAGTCTGATAAAATAAAAGTAGTTTCGGTAGCAGATCTTTTTGCTATCGCTATTCGTAACGCTTATGAAAATAAAAGTATCAATAGCCTGTTTATAAGAAGCAAGATTCATAAAAAGAACCTTATTGGATGAGCCTGGATCTTCTGCTTATGTCTTTAGCATTATGGGCAGTAAACAAACAAATAATTGGAAAACCTATTTCTAATTCGATAAATCAGAGCGCTTGTTTGTATCAGATGCTAATCTTATAGTTTTTGTCATTTCTCCTTCATTTTACAGGCGGTAAGTTCAATGTTGAATATTTTTAAAATATCCCTACCTTTGCGCCTCAAAAAAATAAAATAATTTTATAATGAAAACAATTACAATCGAAGGACAAATCAGGACCGAATTTGGCAAAACAGCCACCCGCCAACTTCGCTCTGAGGAAAAAGTGCCAGCTGTAATTTACGGAGGTGCAAAAGAGATTAATTTTTCTGCTCCGGCATCAGCTTTTAAAAACATCATTTATACGCCGGATTTTATGTTGGCAGAAATTAAAGTAGAAGGCAATTCCTACAAATGCGTTTTGAAAGATCTTCAATTTGACAAGGTAAGCGACAAACTTATTCATGTTGATTTTCTTGAATTGGTTGGACACAAAAAAGTATCTGTAAATATACCCTTGAAATTTACAGGTATTCCTGCCGGTGTAAAAGAAGGAGGAAAATTGGTAGTAAAAATGAAATCTCTTAAAGTGAAATCCTTACCCGAGCATTTATTGGAAAATATTGAATTGGATATCAGTGATCTCAAATTAGATGAAAATATTCGTGTGCAGGATGTAAAAGCAGAGAATATGGAAATTTTGAATTCCCCGCGTATTCCGGTAGCATCTGTTACTTTGACGCGCCAGCTTAAACAGGAAGACGCCAAGGCCACTCCGGATGCTGCAGCAACCGCTGAGACCAAAGTGGTTCCTGATGCCAAAGGGGCTACGGGTGCAGATGCCAAAGGTGCTGCCCCAGCTAAAGCAGCCGCTCCTGCAAAAGCAGCATCTGCAAAAAAATAAACAAATATTATTTTTGAAAATGCCCTCCTAACCGGGGGCATTTCTTATTTAATAACTATCATTTTTTCAATCTGCCAAACTCTAAAGTTTGCGTACATTTGCACACTAATTTTTAATTATGGGAATGGACAGGAATACGATTATTGGTTTTGTATTATTGGCTCTTTTATTTTTTGGATATTTCTATTATACCAGAGAGGGCCAAATGGAAGCAGAAAAACAAAAACAGCATATTCAGGATTCTCTCAACAGGCTGAAACCAAAAATAGATACTACTCTTAAAGCAGCAGCTGTTAAAGATTCTGTGATTGCTAAGAAAGATTCTTCTATTGCAGGCATCAGGCAGGACTCTACCGGAAAAGTACAATTAATTACTGTAGAAAATAAGTTACTCAAAATTACTTTTTCGAATAAAGGCGGCCAGCCTAAAGAAATTGAAGTAAAAAATTTTAAAACCTTTGATGGCAAGCCTCTTATTCTCCAGGATGGAAGCTTTAATGATATTTCTTATACGATTAATACCGGCCCAAATCAAACAGCACAAACTTCCGACCTGCTCTTTACTCCTTCTGCTGTTCAAACGACGTCTGACAGCAGCCAGATAATTAGTTTCCTTTTACAAACGAACAATGGCGAATCTATAGAGCATCAGTATATTTTGAAGCCAGATAATTATATGATTGGCTTTAATATAAAACTTGATGGAGCAAATAAGTTGGTGACACAAAACACGTTAAATCTTCTATGGAAGGTAAAGGCTGCTAAACTTGAAAAAGATATGAGTTGGGAAACGCTGCAATCACATATTTCTTTTGTTGAGAATGGCGAATTTGATTTTGAACACATTGCAGAAGGGCGGAGTGATGATAAAAAATTTTCAAAACCTGTTGAATGGCTGGCCTTAAATCAACAGTTTTTCGCGGCTGCCATTGTTGCCAAAGATAAATTTGCCAATGGTGAAATAAAATGGGATTCTCCCAAGGATACCAGTTTACATATAATAGCGGAGGCTACTGCTAATTTGAGATTGGATGTACCTCAGGGTAATGATGTGACTATTCCATTTCAACTTTTTTATGGTCCCACTAATTATAAAATACTTAAATCTTATGGAAACCAAATGTTCAATATGGTTCCTCTCGGTAGTGGAATCCTGGCATTTGTAAAATACATCAACAGGGGCTTTATTATGCCGGTATTTAATTTTCTTTCCAGCAAAATAAGAAGCTATGGGTTGGTAATTGCTTTAATGACGATTATTATCAGGTTATTGATTTCTCCACTCACTTACCAGAGTTATTTAAGTGGAGCAAAAATGAAACTATTAAAACCTGAACTGGAAGTACTTAAAGCCAAATTTAAAGATGATAAGCAGGCATTTGGTATGGAGCAAATGAAATTATATAAAAGCGCCGGGGTTAATCCTCTCGGCGGATGTATCCCTGCATTATTCCAGATTCCCATATTTTTTGCATTGTATGATTTCTTTAATTCCAATATTGCGCTGCGGCAGCAAAGTTTCTGGTGGGCCAAAGATTTGTCAACTTATGATTCTATCTATCATTTGCCTTTTAGTATTCCTTTTTATGGAGATCATGTAAGCTTATTTACGATTACTGCGGCCATAACAAGTATGCTGATTTCAATTTATGGTATGAGTAACATGCAGGATAACAGTAATCCTGTAATGAAATATCTTCCTTATATTTTTCCTATATTTTTAATTGGTATATTTAACCGGATGCCTGCTGCTCTTACATGGTATTATACTGTTTCAAATACTATCACACTTCTTATTCAGCTTGTAATACAGAAATATATAATTGACCATGATAAAATAATGGCCAAATTGCAGGAAAATAAAAAGAAACCGAAAGCTCAAAGTAAATGGCAGGAGCGAATAGCGGCTATGCAGGAATCTAATACTAAACTAAAGACGATGAGGGAAAAGGCAGATTCTTTAAAGAAGAAGAAGTAAAATATTGTTGCAACCTTTGGAAAAGTATTCCTATCTTATAGATTGATTCTTTTTTAGTAAACTTATAATATGAAATACTATTCGACTGTTATATTTTTTCTTGGCTTTGTTCTTTTCTCGTTATCTGTGAAGGCACAGAAGACATTGAACGAAGGAACATTAGTTTATAGCATGTCTGTAGAAACAGGAAGCGACCAACCTAAAATGGCTGACATGCTTGATGGAGCTACTACCACTATTTATCTGAAGGGTAATAAGAGCAAAACTGAACTGGTAAGCAGTCTTGGCCGTGAAGCTACTATTTATGATGCTTCAAAAGGAACGGGTGTTATTCTAAAAGACTACAGTGGTCAAAAACTGATGATTACTCTTACAGCAGCCAACTGGGAAGAAAATAATAAAAAGTATGATGGAATTGTATTTGAAAATACCGGAGAAACTGCTACTATCGCAGGCTTTAAATGCGAAAAAGCAATTGCTAAATTGAAAAACGGAACAAGTTTTACGGTCTTCTATACTACTGAAGTGAAACCAACCAACAAATCTTATGACGCTCAATTTAAAACATTGCCTGGCTTGCCGATTCAATATGAAATGCAATCAGCAAAAATGAAATTTAAGTTTACTCTTTCAAAAATCAGTTATAACCCTGTCCCGCTATCTATTTTTGAAATTCCTAAATCAGGGTATCGGGTTCTTACTTACGAAGAAACAAAATCAAAATAATTTTGAATTATTAACGATCCTATTTTTTCGAAGAAGCACACATATAATAAAAATAACTAAAAATAAAAAACCTGCAAGGCTGCAGGTTTTTTTGCAATGAAAAAACTATCAAATTTATTATTTTCTTCCCCGGATAATTAATTTATAGCCATCTTTTTGACTATATTCAGGAATGAGTATTTTTTGCTTATAAGGTAAAATATAAATTGTATTCCCTTTTCTGTAAGAAACATAAGCATCGCTCACTACACTATTTCCTATTACCTCATTGTTTAAAAGAAAACTCCCGCGGTATGATAAACCGGATTTAAGATTAAAAGGAATGGAATTTTTTAAATTACCATTTGTCTTTATATTTAGGCGTGTTTTATTCTTTTTCACAAAAGTCCCTCTATCTGCAAAAGCAAAAAGACATACTCCACACACAAGCAGTATAATTGACGCTATTTTGGAATACTTTGTCATTTGTGAATATTTATTTAATTTTTATTTTTAACAAAATTAGTGAATTATTCTGAAAAACTAAAACCATTCATCATTTTTTAATTGAATAAACGAAAATTTGACAGAAATATGTTTTGTTTCGAAAATATTATTACTTTGTAGCTAAAGATGATGATTTATGAAAGATAATCCCTATAGTCAGGAAAGAGAAGAAATGAAAGAATTGCTAAGGCAATATTATAATTTTAAATCCGGGAAAAAATTCAATTTTATCGAAGAAGAGTCCTTTCAGCGTCTTATAGATTATTTTGATGAAAATGATAATCTTTCGTCAGCCATGGAAGCGGTAAATTTTGCTATTGATCAATTCCCATATTCCTCCTCATTTTATATAAGAAAAGCTGATATTCTCCTTGCCACTCAAAATTATTATGAAGGGCTGTCTATGCTCGAAAAAGCAGAAGTTCTTGATAGTAACGATATCAATTTATATATTCTGAAAACAGATGCTTACCTGGCTTTGGATTTTCAGGAAAAAGCTGCCGCTCTTCTTGAAGAAGCTATTGTGGTTTTTGATGGAGAAGATAAAATAGAATTACTTTTCGAACTTGCAGATGTGTATGATGATTATGAAGATTTTGAAAAAGTTTTTAATTGTTTACGCCTGATTCTTGAGCAGGATCCTGCCAATGAAGAAGCGCTTTACAAAATTTGTTTCTGGGCGGATTACACGGGCAGAAATGAAGAAAGTATCCGGATACATCAGCAGATCATTGAGAATCATCCGTATTGTCAATTGGCATGGTTTAATCTCGGCACTGCATACCAGGGTTTAAAATTGTATGAAAAATCAATAGACGCTTATCAATATGCCATAGCGATAGACGAAAAATTTGATTATGCTTACCGCAATCTGGGGGATGCTTATTTACGATTAAGGAAATATCACTCTGCCATTGAGGCGCTTCAAAAAGTATTAGAACTTTCTATGCCGGAAGATGTAATTTATGAAGCTATCGGCTATTGTTTTGAAAAATTAAAAGATCCTGCACATGCAAGATTTAATTATCGAAAAGCAGCCCATTTGAATTCAACAGAAAGCCGCCTGTATTATAAAATAGCGGGTACTTACATGCAGGAAGGCTATTGGGAAAGCGCAGTGAAGAATCTCGATAATGCAATGAATATTAACAGGTCACAACCAGATTATCATTTCGCTATCGCCCAGTGCTTTATTCAATTGGGACGAATAAAGGATGCAGTTATCCATTTTACTCATTTTATCAAATCGCGCCCAAAGAATTCGAAAGGTTGGAAAGAATTGATCAGGTGTCTTTATGATGCAGAATATTATGAAGAAGCGCTTGAACAGGTTTACAATGCACAAAAAAATACTGAATTTAAACCTTTATTTTTTTACTATAAATCTGCTGTGCTTTTTTCTTTGGGCAAATCCAAAGAAGCATTATTACAACTTCGCGAAGGGTTGCAACATTCTCCGGGATTAGTAAAACAATTTATACAACTGGACGCTTCATTGCTACAACATTCTTCTGTTGCAGAGGTTATCAGCAATTATAAAAATTCAGGGAAAAAGAAAAAATAAAGCAGACTTTTTGAATTTGTAAAAGGGATCAAGAAATATTTTTAGCTCATATTTACTTTAGCCAGACTATATTTGCGCATCATAAAATTTCAATATGAATTTTAAGCTAAACCAAATTCCTGAAAGGGTGGAGAAACCACGTAAGTATGGAATAACCATGATAATGGACAAAGGCCTCAGCCTTGAAGAAAGCAAAAATTTAATAAGCGTTGCACATCCGCATATTGATGTTATAAAGCTTGGTTTTGGAACTGCCTATGTAACTCCTAATCTTCGCGAAAAGATTGAATTGTACCAGTCATTCGGCATTCCGGTATATTTCGGAGGTACTTTATTTGAAGCTTTCCTGATAAGAAACCAATTCAATGATTATATACAGCTTTGCAAAGATTACAAGGTTACTTATATGGAAGTGAGTGACGGATCTATCACTATTCCGCACACAGAAAAATGTGGTTATATAGAAAAATTGACTAAATACGGAACTGTATTGAGTGAAGTAGGAAGCAAAGATGCTGCACATATTATTCCGCCATATAAATGGATAGAGCAAATGAAAGCCGAACTGGAAGCAGGTTCTACTTATGTTATTGCTGAGGCCCGCGAAGCTGGGAACGTTGGTATTTACCGTGGTACAGGTGAAGTGCGCGAAGGGTTGGTACAGGAAATACTTACCCAGATTCCCGGTGAAAGGATTCTTTGGGAGGCCCCTCAAAAAGCGCAGCAACTTTATTTTCTCGAATTAGTAGGATGCAATGCCAACCTGGGTAATATCGCTCCTTCTGAGATAATCCCGCTGGAAGCGATGCGTATCGGACTTCGTGGAGATACCTTTCATCTTTATCTTGATAAAGAAACTGCGCAATGACAATTTACGGATTGATTGGTAAAACTTTGCATTATTCTTTTTCCCGTAGATATTTTTCTGAAAAGTTTAGAAGCGATGAAATTAAGGATATACAGTACCTGAATTTTGAATTGAAAGATCTTGGCGCTGAATTACCATTACTAAAAAATAACCCGGAGATAAAAGGATTAAATGTTACTATTCCATACAAAACTGAAATCATTCCTTTCCTGGATGAACTGACGGAAGAATGCCGGGAAGTAAATGCATGTAATTGTATAAAAATTAAAGATGGAAAATGGATCGGCTTTAATACGGATATTACAGGCTTTAAAAAATCTTTTGCACCATTTCTAAAACCTTACCATAAGAAAGCGTTGATATTGGGCACAGGCGGGGCTTCTAACGCCGTTGCTTTTGTTTTGAAAAAATTAAATATTGAGTTCTTAAAAGTTTCAAGGAGTGGAATAAAATCTTCTTCAGTAATTTCTTATAAGGATATTTCTCCTGAATTATTGAAGGAATTTACTATTGTTATTAATACTACACCGATTGGAACATCTCCAAGCGTAAATGAATGTCCGGATTTGCCTTATGAATTTATTACTCCTCAGCATTATTTTTTTGATCTGATATATAATCCTGCAAAAACTTTATTTCTTTCTCTTGCAGAAAAGTATGGAGCTTTTATTGAAAACGGAGATAAGATGCTTTCTATACAGGCAGAGGAAAGCTGGGCGATTTGGAATGACTTACAGTAAACCGGCAAATAATTCAAATTCGTAATTTTTTTGAAGAGAATTTCTACCTCAGATTTTTCCTTACTTTACAATCAGGATGGTCTTCAATTTTTCAGGAACAGCCTCCACTTTTTTCAATTTATAGTTGTAGCAAACCATTCCTGTTTTTGCCCGTGCAATAATTATTTCATGCTCATTTCTTTTTACAGAAATTTCATAAAAAAATTCAAAACCCACCCGTGATATTTCTCCTGAAAATATTTTCACCTCTAAGAGATCATTATAGTGAGCTTCATTTTTAAATTCTACTAAAAGTTCACTCATTATAAGAGATGTGCCGGCTACATCCATTTCAGTAGAACTATGTTGTTTCAGAAACTGCGCGCGTGCTTCGTGAATAATTTCAACAACGGCATTATTGCCTACATGATTACCATAATTGATATCGGTAATACGTACAGGAATAGAAACAGAAGTGAGGATATTTGGAGGAAGTGCAATCTTTAATCTGGGCATTTGAAAATTTTATTCAATATTTTCTTTGTTGGCAGCAAGTTGCACAAGACTTAAGAAATTGGCTGAGGTAGGTGAAACTGTAATTCCCAGCATAATTTTTTGCCATTTTTTAATCTCTTCTTTCCACACAGGCTTTGGAGGGTATTCATTATCTGCTGATATAATCAGAGTTGCTACTTTAGGGGAAATTTTTACCGGCTGGCCTTCGGGCCCTGCAACAGTTAAATATTTTGTTGGTTCCTGATCAAGATTTGAGGTGTTAGAAATAATTTCTTTTTTTTCTTCAGGATTATTAATAATGGATTTTAGGATTTGTTGATTCAAATTCATTGAATCTTTTATTTTCTGAGCGATCAGTTGGTTCTCTTTTTCTACAGATACATTTGATTTGATTGAATGTGAATTCTTTTTAAAAATAACAGATCCTAAAAAAATAATAATAATTGAGGCGGCTGCAGTAGCTCCATAAAAAAGGAATTTATTTTTTCGGTAGCCATGTATTTTTATAACTTTCTCATTATTGAGTTCATCCTCAATATGATCCCATATTTCATGAGGTGGTGGAGTTTCAAAATTGTATAATTTGTTTTTAAAATCCTGCATTATTATTGTATAATGGATATATATTTTATGTTGTTTTCCAATTATCTCAAACCTTTATTAATTTTTTTGTTTCTTGCCTCTTCTATCTGTTTCTTTATTTTTTAGTTGCCTTATTAAACCTGGTTTCCAATATTCTTTTCAAAACTCCTTTGGCTCGTGCCAGTTGCGATTTACTGGTTCCTTCGGTAATTCCTAAAATTTTGGCAATTTCTTTGTGCGAATAACCTTCTATTACATGCATATTAAAAACTAGTTTATATCCGGGCGATAATTCATTGACAATATTCATAATATCTTTGGCAGCCAGAACATCCAAAGCGCTCAAATCTCCATCTTCCACTGTATTTTCAGAAACTTCGGAAACATTATATAATTTTACTTTTTTTCTAAAATGTTCAATAGATGTATTAATAAAAATACGTCTCACCCATCCTTCAAAAGAGCCTTCAGCCCTGAATTTGCTTAAACTTTTATAAACTTTAATAAAGCCTTCCTGCATCACATCGTTAGCATCTTCAGTATTTTCAGAATACCTAAGACAAACAGCATACATCATTGAAGCAAATCTGTCATAAAGTAACCGCTGCATTTGAGGGTCTCCTTCAATGCATCCTTTTATTAAGTCTGATTCTGAGAGTAATTGGTTGCTTGCGTAAGTCAAATTATTGTAATGTTTTTCAGAATATTTCAGATAATATATTATTCTTAGGTTTTTAAAAAGGCAGTTAGTTTTTCTATTGCAATTCTTCTATGACTAAAAAGATTCTTTTCTGTCATAGACATTTCTGCAAAGGTTTTAATGGAACCATCGGGTATAAATACAGGATCATAACCAAAGCCAGAGGTGCCTCTGCGTTCTGCAATAATACTTCCTTTACAGATACCTTCAAAAAGTTTCTCTTTTCCTTTGATTATTAAGCAGATCACAGTTCTGAATTGAGCTTTTCGGTTTTCTTTATCGGTTAAATTAGCTAATAATTTATCAATATTATTTTCAAAAGATCTGTTATTGCCGGCATAGCGGGCGCTTTTTACTCCGGGTTCGCCGTTTAAAGCCACTACTTC
Organism: Hanamia sp.; assembly: GCA_035693085.1. GTDB lineage: Bacteria > Bacteroidota > Bacteroidia > Chitinophagales > Chitinophagaceae > Ginsengibacter. Next base: position 10,828 of record DASSHD010000149.1, read on the forward strand.
AAGGCCGGTATCCTCTGCAAAACAATCATCATTGATGAGCTTATGGATCACTCTGGCTTTCTGGCAGGCGTTTTCCTCAATTGTATTATAAGGTTCGGGAATATCAATTTGGATTCCTGCTTCAGTAAGAGAAAGGATATTAAATTTCCCCTTCAGAATACTTCTTACTTCTGTTACTTTATTATTATTATTGGTAGCAAAAACCAGTGTATTCATTTGAGCAAAAATAATTTTTGAAGACTAATCCATAAATCTTTTTTCAAATTTTTATTATTCAAAAAATCTATCAAGGGTGGCGCTGTCAAATAAAATTGTTGTTGAAATTGCTGGATTTGGAAAAATGGGATTGAAAATGGTAATCCTAATTCAGAAGTAGTGGCGCCAAACATTAAAATTTTTTTGGATTGAAAATGATCAGTCAATTGATGATAATTTATAAAAGTGTTATAATGATTTACCAATGCAATATCTGCCATGGAAAGTTTGCACGCAGTTATAAGATTGGAAAGTAAATCCATTTCATTATCCGGTAAAAATTTATTTTGCGAATCGTTAACAAGGAAAAGGATATTTTTTTGATTGCCACCCAGACTGTTGATCTTGATTTCATTTGAAACTGTGTCAGCTACTATATCCTGAACCGTTCCAACCAGGTTTTTTGCAAAAAGTATCTGGCATTCTTTTTTTGAAAGTTGAATATTGTCTAAACTCATAAAACTATTTTAAATTCTCTTTTTTTCGTTCCTTTGTGGCAAAAATAGCGATATGATTGGCACAGAGAGTTTTAAAATTACGAAAACCAATAATAGTAAGTTGGATTCGATAGATATGAATAATTTACCTTTTGGTAAAAATTTTACAGATCACATGCTCGAAGTAAATTATGAAAATGGGGAATGGGGTGAAGTGGAAATTAAACCTTATCAACCTTTAACCATTGATCCTTCCTGCGCTGCCCTCCACTATGGACAAGCCATTTTTGAAGGAATAAAAGCATTCAGAAATGAATCAGGAGAGGTTTGCATATTCAGGCCCGAAAATAATTTCAGGCGCTTTAATATTTCTGCTGAAAGAATGGAAATGCCAACAATTCCGGAAGAAATTTTTATTGAAGGCATGAAACAGTTAATAAAACTGGATGAGAAATGGATTCCCCAAAAGCATGACTATTCTTTATATATAAGGCCTTTTATGTTTAATGCGGATGAATTGATAGGTGTAAAACCGGGGCGGAAATATAAATTCATGATCATTTTAAGCCCCACAGGGCCTTATTATAGTGCTCCGATGCGGATATATGCCGAAGAGAAATATGTGCGTGCCTCACCTGGTGGCGTTGGTTTTGCAAAAACAGCCGGAAATTACGCAGCCGCTATGTTTCCCACTGCTGAAGCGAATAGAAAAGGTTACGACCAGGTTCTATGGATGGATGCAGTTGAGCATAAATATGTGCAGGAATGTGGTACGATGAATGTATTTTTTATAATAGGAAATAAAGCGATAACTCCCGGAATAGACGAAGGAACTATACTGGAAGGAGTTACCAGGGATAGTGTAATACAATTATTAAAAGAGGCAGGTCTGCAGGTAGAAGAAAGGCGCCTTGGTATTGATGAAATTATGGAAGAATACAAAAAAGGAAATCTCCTGGAAGTTTTTGGGACTGGTACTGCGGCTACTATATCGCCCATTATGGAACTGAGGTACAAGGATTTCGTTATGACATTTGATATTGAAAAGTGGAAAGTGGCCCCTGGAGTAAAAAGAAGAATGAGCGATATTAAAGAAGGGAAAGCCGAAGACATATATGGCTGGATGGTAAAAATATAAACATAGTAAATAAGAAAAGAAAAATATTTCAATGTTCAATATTCAATGTTCAAGTCAGTAAACAAACAAAAAAGGTTGTTTTTATTTTATAAAAATTCATTTTTTGTCCTTCCCAAATAATTTTGGTTTTTCACAAACGCGCACTTACCTTTGCCGTCCAAAAAAATAAGGGTAAAATATAATGCCTACAATTCAACAATTAGTAAGAAAAGGAAGAACAATAATTAGAGCTAAAAGCAAATCAAGAGCGCTTGATAGCTGTCCGCAGCGCAGGGGAGTATGTACAAGAGTATATACAACCACTCCTAAAAAGCCGAACTCTGCTTTGAGGAAAGTAGCCAAAGTAAGACTTACCAATAAAATTGAGGTGATTGCTTATATTCCCGGAGAAGGACATAATCTGCAGGAACACTCTATCGTATTGCTTCGAGGTGGAAGGGTAAAAGATCTTCCTGGTGTTCGTTATCACATTGTACGTGGAAGCCTTGATACAGCCGGAGTAAAAGACCGTAAACAAAGCCGTTCTAAGTATGGAACGAAGAAAGAAAAAGCAAAGAAGTAATAACTTATAAGCAAATAAATCAAAAAAGAAAATGCGTAAAGCACAAGCAAAAAAACTTCCTTTAGCCCCCGATCCTAAATTTCAGGATAAACTGGTAACAAGGTTTGTAAATAATTTAATGTGGGAAGGGAAAAAAAGTGGTGCATACAATATATTTTACGATGCCATTGATAAAGTAACTAAAATATCCGGAGAAGATGGATATGAAGTTTGGAAAAAAGCGCTATCTAATGTAACACCAGGTGTAGAAGTAAAAAGCCGCAGAATTGGCGGAGCTACTTTTCAAATTCCTTCGGAAGTGCGTGCTGATAGGAAAGTTTCATTAAGTATCAAATGGCTTATTAAATACAGCCGCGACAGAAACGGACGTAGCATGTCAGAAAAATTAGCCAATGAAATAGTAGCGGCAAGTAAAGGCGAAGGCGCCGCTTTCAAAAAGAAAGAAGATACACACCGTATGGCTGATGCCAATAAAGCATTTGCACATTTCAGAATATAATTAAAATTTAAAAATAATTTTTT
>DASSHD010000150.1:0-4155 GCA_035693085.1 Hanamia sp.
TACTCCTTTCAGGAATTACTATTATTTCTTTTGCTGTCAGTACGCACAAAACAAATCCAAATTGGAAATGGCAAACCGGAGAGGGTATTCTTGACATTATCCTTGCTTTAATACTTTTGTTGAATATTGGACTCACTGCAATCACACTGCCTTATGTTTTTGCCTTTTTTGGAATACTCACAGGAATATTCTGGATTATGGAATCATTATATTTTAAACGTAATACTTACAGATACTGGCCTGTGGCCTTTATTGCGGGCATGTTCAGTATTCTTATTGGCATAATTATATTTTATCGTCCGTTGCTTGCAGCGCTCACTATTGTTACAATTATAGGTATCATGTTTATTGTTCAGGGTGTGTTTTTGGTATTGTTTTCATTAGAAATAAGGAGATTAAAAAAAAGAATTCTAAGTGAATAATATTTTATCACAGCAACATTATTCATTAAAACAAAAGTCTTCGTTATTTCTCTGGCTACGGTCAGGCAGCCTTATTTACTTTACTGACAAGATTCATCTTTTAATATGACCCTTGTCATACTTTATCTTTAATTACCTGCATACATTTGTTTATAATCAACCCAACCTAATGTTTGAAAATCAACATTGGTAATTTGTTCATCAGAAAAATAAAAGTTATGAAACTACAAGTCAACCGTGCAACAAAAATCAAAGAAGTGCAGAAAGAATTTTCAGAAGTATATCCATTCTTAAAAATAGAATTTTACAAAAAACCTCACGCAGAAAAAGAACTGACCCATAAAAAATTCAGATTGAACCCTGATAAAATTTTGAGCAAGGAAAGCAAATCCTTTAACCCATCTGAGATTGATATACGCAAAAGCAAAACTGTAGCTGAATTAGAAAAAGAAGTATATGAAAAGTTGGGAATTGCTATGCAGGTTTCCCGTAAATCAGGAAATATCTGGTTAGAAACTTCATTTACTGACGACAGAACACTCGAAATGCAAAATCAGCAAGGGCAGGCAATGAGTATTGCTTAATTTCCTCTGATTATATTTTTATGTAACAGGATATTTCAGATGATTATTAAACTATAAAAATCAATTTCATCAAATTGAATTTTTGTGAAATTCATCAAACTCTTTAAATAGAAATAAAGGAAATTTTGCTTATTTCAAATATCTCTACAACTCATTCCTACAATTATTTAAACAATCCGGCACTTCATGAAAGTCTATAATGAACAAATAAACAATTGTCTTTTATTTTTGTGTTTTTAATTATGCTCAGAGTTTAATTTTACTTTTAAAGGAGCACCTGAAATGTATTAAAAAAACACATCAAACTTTTGCCTTAATACAGTGACAATTGGGACTGTTTTCTCTGGCATATTGTAAGCCGCTGCTCCACCATTCTTTCATCTTTACCGGGTCAAATATCAGCGAATTGTCAGTAAGGCTTTCAGGAGGTTGGTAAATATTCAAGTTGACATTTTTTTGCATTCCTTCCATACGGCCAATTAACAAGTCATCAATTTGAATTTGGTTCAGCATAAAATTGAAAACTCTTTCAGTTAACTCTAAGGCATTACGTACGGAAGGTTTTTTAATCTTACGTTTTTCCGTTTTTAGAATTATAACATCAATATCTATGGCGCCCATTGTAATAGCATGAGAGACTGGCACAAGGTTTCCCAAACCGCCATCGGCATATTCAAAATCGTTTTTTTGCAAAAGACTCATAAACGGAACCACGTTGGACGAAGCCCAAATCCAATCGCAATAATCCTCATAAGTGCAGTTTTTAACCGATTTATATTCCATTTGCATACTTGTTAGGTTGGCAACTGTTACCACTACTTCAGGTCCGGCATTCTTCATTTTCAAAAAATCTTCTTTAGTTAAAAATTTTCTTATCAGGTCTCTCAGGTTAAGACTTTCTCCAAATGTTTTCTTTCCTTTCAAAAACATTTTCAGAATACCGAGGTGATTTATACTTGTTTTATAGACTTCTTTTTGTTTGTAAATAACGAAAGGATTTACATTAAAAATGTCTGACTGGGTCACGGATGTAAAAATGGCATGAAGTTTTTTTATTTCTCCTAAAGAAAGAAGAGGTATCAGCAGCGAGCCGGCAGAAGTGCCTATAAATATATCGTATTGCTTTTTACATTCTTCAATTAAAAATTGAGCAACCCCACCGGCAAAAGCTCCTTTACTGCCCCCTCCTGATATAACCAGTGCTTTCATATCTTAATAAATAAATTTAAAAATAAACAAATCCGGATGAAGTTATAATATGGTAAATTTAAATGGAAATTACTTTTGGAAATAATTTTAGAAATACAATTTTCTTTTAAATTGATAAATTTGGAAAATGAACCCTTTCAATGATCGCCTGCGTCAAATCATAATATTAGGTATTATTATTCTGATTGGAATATTGATTTTAAAAAATTTCTTTATTTTCCTTCCGGGGGTTTTAGGATCTGTCACTTTGTATATTCTCAGTAAGAAGACTTATTTCTACTTAATTGAGAAAAGAAAATGGCGTCCAGGATGGACAGCTTTACTTTATATTCTCTGCTATACTATTCTTATTTGCCTTCCCGTTTACTTTGCGGTGGTAATGCTGCTACCTAAGCTCGTAGCGCTTTTCAACAATCCGGTACAGTTAATTGTAGCTGTTAAAAGTTTTTCACAAAAAATACATGATACTACAGGAATTGAATTGATTAATGGTGATAATCTGCAGGCTGCTACAAAAAACCTTGCAGGCAAACTCCCTTCACTTTTGACAGGTACAGCCAATTTTGTTACCAACCTGCTTATAATGTTTTTTGTACTCTACTATATGCTCGTACATGGCAGGGCCATGGAAAAATATCTCAATGATTTTATTCCATTAAAAAATAAAAACCGGAAAATATTAAGCGAGGAAACCGATGTTATGATCAGAGCCAATGCCATCGGAATTCCTTTGCTGGCTGTAATTCAGGGATTGGTAGGTACATTAGGTTATTTTATTTTTGGCGTAAAGGATTATGGTGTTTGGGGATTTCTTACCGGCGTGGCTTCCTTAATACCCATAGTAGGCACAGGTATTATCTGGTTACCATTAACTGTATATCTGCTTGCCTCCGGTAATACCTGGCAGGGAGTAGGGCTTGGTATTTATTCGTTGGCGGTACTTAGTAATGTTGATTATGTAGCACGTATTACTTTGCTTCGCAAAATAGGGGATGTTCATCCACTTATTACTATTTTTGGTGTCATTGTTGGCATAAGTATTTTTGGATTTCTCGGATTAATTTTTGGTCCTTTGCTTATCAGTTATTTTATTGTACTGCTAAAAATTTACCGAAATGAATTTAATGATACTTCCGCGATTACTTTAGATTCTGAGGAAGAAAATACTTCCTGAAAAACTCGCCCGTATTGAAAAAATTACTACTTTTTACCAAAAAGATTCATGAAACATATATCCCATTTATCAAAAGATAAAAAATTAAAAAAGCTTATAGATTCGCAGCCGGCCATTATTTTAGAAAAAAGAAATAAAGTGTATCTGCGGTTATGTTCTTCTATATTAAGCCAGCAATTGAGTACAAACGTTGCCAGGGTTTTGTACAGACGATTTCTTGATCTATATGGTGGCAAAGAACCAACAGCAAAAAAGATTCTGGAAACTCCTGCAGAAACATTTCGAAGTATCGGCTTTTCCAATGCCAAAGCTTCTTACGTTCACAACGTAAGCCGTTTTTTTATTGAAAATAAAATCACAGATGCTCAACTTCATAAGATGAGCAATGAAGAAGTAATAGATTTACTTACCCAAATAAAAGGCGTGGGAAAATGGACGGTTGAAATGATTTTAATGTTCACACTTGGCCGCGAAGATGTATTTGCAATAGACGACCTCGGGTTGAAACAAGGTGTTATCAAATTGTACAATCTAAAAGAAGCTGATAAGAAAATATTACAGAAAAAAATAGAAGCAATTTCTTTTAAGTGGAGCCCTTACCGCACTTATGCATCAAGGTATTTATGGGATTGGAAGGATAATGCTCCCCTTCCAGAAAAGAAAATCAAGACTAAAAGTAGATGATAAGTAAACAAACCTACCTGTCCGGTAGGCAGGCAAATATTCGGGATTTGTCTTTTCTTAAAACCCTCCTTTGGAGGGCAGG
>DASSHD010000151.1:0-3361 GCA_035693085.1 Hanamia sp.
TGTATTTAAACTTGCGCTGGTATTTGCTCAGACTTTCAGGATGCGTGCTTAATAACTGGTAAAATTTCAGCAACAGATCATCAAAATCCATTGCGCCGTTTTTAAAACATCGGTTACAATAGGCAGTATAAATTTGCCCGATCATTGGACGATTGGCGCGCATATCTTCCTGCTGCAATCCATAATCATTCATGTATTCATCAGGAGTTATCAAACCGTTTTTCGCGCTTGATATCCTATTGAAAACAGTAGAAGGTTTATAATGTTTATCATCCAGGTTCATTTCTTTAATCACCGTTTTCACTACGCTTTTTGAATCGTCTGTATCATAGATGGTAAAGTTTCTGGGATAACCGAGTTTATCAGCTTCCGCTCTTAAAATGCGCGCAAACACGGAGTGAAAAGTTCCTATGTAAAGATTTCTTGCTTCATTATTATCCAGGATATGAATTACCCTTTCTTTCATTTCCGCTGCTGCTTTGTTGGTAAAAGTGAGTGCTAAAATTTGAAAAGCATCTACACCCGTAGCCATCAAATGCGCAATCCTGGTAGTTAATACTTTTGTTTTCCCGCTGCCAGCGCCGGCTACAATCATGATAGGCCCATCGCGATGAAGTACTGCTTCGCGTTGTGCTTCATTTAATCCCAGTAAATATTCCTGCATAGGTGCAAATTTACGAAAAGAGAAGGTGGGGAAAGAAGGATGTGGGGAAATAAATGAGAAATATTAAAGTCAGGTTGAAGCTGGTTTTGATTAAAATAAAAAACTTTATTTTCAATCAAATAGAATTTATGCCAATTACATTGTTTCAATTAACCCACGACTTTTAATTCTGAAACAGTGAAAACTCATTCTTTTGTTACAATTGGGAAAGTTTTGAGAAACCACTGGGAAGTGTGAACTGGTATGGGCTTTAAAGTAAATTCTAATAATTCTGAATCGTCTGTAACCAAAAATACACAGTTATTTTGAACAGCAAGATCAAACAAATAGTTGTCTTTAGGATCCGGACTCATTCTGTATATTGCTTTTTCTGTAACAGGAAATGAAATTTTTTTTATGAATTCAATGGCCAGGCCAGCTTTTTTTTCTTTCATCCATTTGTTTTCCAACAGCGCATCAAAAACCTCCGAAAGTAAATAATTATTGATGACAGGAAGTAAATTATAAGTCACTAATCTGTTAAGCAATGGAGCAATATCTTTTGCCCGCGCATATTTTATCCAAACGTTAGCATCAATTATTATTTTGTACATGCTATTTTTTATAGCGTTTTTTTTGAATAGCTTTTATGATTTCTTCTTCATCTGCACTTTTGAAATCAGCATCTTGTGTTATGCTTTTCCATTCATCAGACAGTTCGTTTGCAAAGAATTTGATGTATAACAATTTAAGTTCTTCTTCGCTTTTATTCCGCAGTTTATCTACCATTTGAGCAAAAGTAGAAGGGGATGGTTGTTGTAATGTTTCCATGATGATTATTTTCTATCTACAATTTAAAACTTTTTTACTAATTATTTCCTTTTAGGAAGGATGCATTCAAAATATCCCATGGCAGGTGAAGGTAGATGATGCCCCAACCCCGAAATGAAAGCAAATCTATAACGATATTGGTATCTATTAATAATTTATCCATTTAAGAATATTTTTTAGTGAGATAATCAGAATATTCTTTTTTATAGTCATTGCCTCCAGTGGCTATATTTAAAGTGAGTTTACTCTTCATAATATTAAGATGTTTACGTACAAAATTAAAAATGGGTTTAAAAAAATTCAAACATTTTTAAAGTTATAGTAAACAAACAATTATTTGTTTTTCCATAATTCCAGGGTTAAATAAATCCACCTAAAACTCCCCAATCAAACACCCCGAAACATTCCAGGCACTGAAGCTACTTCCCTCAGATTTACCCAAAGGAATAGCAATTTTGAAAGTATGTTTTCCAGGTGTGAGATTATCTAATGGAATATAAACCGGATTGGTCGTAGTGCCCGGACACCAATTGGAACGGCTATAATCAGATGAAGAGGTACCGTCACTAAAATTACCGGAAGAAGGATTATACATTCTGTAAGTTCCGCAATCTGTACGCCGGGGAATAAAACTAAAAACTCTTTTACCATCCACAAATATTTCGTTCAGTTTTTGATTAAACTCATCACCGTTGTCCCAGCCGCCATGCCCTGTGGAAATATATCGCAACTTTAAATTTTTCAATCCTTCAGGAATATTTACTGTAAAGGTTAATGAATCATTATCGAACATGGTTCCATAATTTTGTCCTGCCATTTCCATAATGTTCAAGGTGTTAAATACAGGTTCAACCCAATCTCTTTTTTTTGTACTATCATATCGTTGCGGATGAAATTCGAGGTCAAGATTTATGATGTGGCCGCCTTTATCATAATTACCGATAAAGACGCCAATCCAGACTTCTCCTTTTAACCGTGGTAATAAATCCGTGATGTCTTGTTTATAATTTACCGAATCTGCCCAGTTATACCCTTTAATTTTTGACCGCTTATTATAATACCGCACACCAAATGGAGTAAAGAAGCGCATCAATTCCAGCGGCGGCAGATAGCTTTCTGTTTCTACCACACCCTCATATTTTTTTCCTTGCCTGTCAGTATATAACGGTAATGCACCCACGCCATTTTGTAAACCATTTAAAAATGAAATTTTCCTGTCTGTTGGAATAATAAAAACACTTCCGGTGCGGTCATAAGCATCGCCGTTAGAATATTCGGAAAGATGTGCAAATACTAAATTATTATTGGTATCTGGCAGCTTTATTTTTTTTAGCACCAGCGTTCCGCCCGCATAACGATAGGTAACATTTTCTTCATCATTCCCGGGATTTACAATTGAGTCGGTAAAATTTATTTGCTGATGCGTAAATACAGGTATTGTTGTAAAACGATTGTCAATTTCTTTGCGGTGATAAGTAGCTTCATCCACTGTCTCTCCCAAATCTTTAGGCAGATCCACTTCTGTATCACTCACTTTTTGCAATTGTATTTTAGTAGCATACGTTTCAAAATTGCCATTGCGCACAGTTTTTAAAATCAATCCTAAGCCAGGCGCTACACTCAGGCTGGGGCTGCCTTTTATTGGAAGTTCGTTGGTAAACCATATTTCAATTGTATTGGAACGAATAATTACTTTGGCTTTTTTGCAATGATAGCCTAAGAAAGTAGCGGTATCTCCGGTTATTACGGCTTTTTCATAAGTCGAAAAAGGAGTTTTTAATGTATAGCGGCTGCCATCTTTTAAACTAAGTATCTGGTAAGTTGCCTGCTGGTTATAATCAATGTATTGTCCTTCTTTTTTCTCCGGATCTTTTCCCTGAACCAAAC
>DASSHD010000152.1:0-2862 GCA_035693085.1 Hanamia sp.
ACCTAGTTCGTTTTTGTTAATAATTGTTTCTTTACTCTGCAAATATTTTTTTATTACTTCGGGATTATTGAGATAGGAGTTCATATTCTTAAGTAATACTTGCTGAATCCCAATGTTTGATTTTAAATCAGGATCCTGCAACCGGCTTACAAGGCCATCGAAATATTTACCGAGCTTCTCCGATTGCATGCGCCGGTATTCAGGTGCATTAAATTCAACACGCACGTCGGTGTAGTTTTTGAAGTATGGCGAATTTGATCTTCTCTCATAAACTGACACCCTGAGAGGGAATTTTTGAGCAAGTAATATATTTGAAGAAATAGTAGCAAAGTGTTGCTGTAAATTATTTCCGGTAAATGGCGTATCTAGGTTGGAACGATATGAATAATCATAATTGATGATCCCATTTTTAAATACAATTAACGGCCTGTCCGGCATCAATTGCTTATATAATGACCCAGTAATACTATCAGTTGATGATTTTTTAAAACCAGGTATTGAATCAATGATAATTTTTCCGGATGCTTTATTAAATATAGAATTTAATTCATTCCCCGCTTTTTTTGATTGGCTGTCGTGTTTAAATAATGATGGTATTTTTAATAAACCTGTAGTATCAAATGAATTGAACGATAAAGAATCTCTCGACTGTCCTGTTACCTTCAATTCGATTACAATAAAGAGGCACACCAGAAAAGAATAAGGCGTTAAAAAGATGAATCTATGGAATATATTATCCAAAACAATCAGTTTTAGTTTTTGTATCGTGTCTAAGGAAGAATATGGTAAAAACTCATTCAACCAGAATTTGCATTTATCGTAGAGGTAGGAATTGTAATAGTGGTTATAGTTTCTACATCCCTGTTATGTACAAATCCCTTTTTAAAATTATTAGTTGGAATAAATTTTACAACAATACTTTTCTTAAGAAATAGTTGTTTTGCCTTAAAAGCGGAAGTTGAGTTGGCTGTTTCCATTGAGATCATTTTTTGGTAAATTATTACGACACAAATTTTCATTTTATGGTTTTAGTTATGAAATTTTTTCGATAGTTGATAAAAATTACTCGGCAGTTGGCGGGAATCTGACGATACCTGGGATTTTTTATCCAATTAATTGTAGTTAGAATTTGCATTCTATGGATTTATAAGATAGAAATTCTGAAAACGATCCGTTTGTATTAAAAGAGAGAAGTGAAAAAGGTTGTTATACCAAATTAAATTATAATTAGTACAAAAATTTCTGGTATAATGCCTGCCTGTCCCGAAAATTTGTGAATAATAAGTCGTTCAATCCAATGGAATTGGACTACCTGCCTCCTGGTAGGCAAGGTTACGAATGTACAAGCAGTATCATTGCTCTGATTCTAAAATCGGGAAAGGTATAAAAGATTTATCAGGGAAAAATTTTGTAGTGTCTTTCTTAGTTAACATTACTTTCCTCTCTTTCTGCATAATAATTTCCTTGTTGCAGAGAGATTGAAAATGAGGTTATTGATTCTCCGTCATCAATTATTAATGTTCAAAACGTTCAGCAGTTGATCTTTATGGCTTTTGGAAATAGGTAAAAGTGTCCCACCAACTAATTCTACCTCATTTCCAATTAAAGATTTTATAGAATTTACGGCCACAATATATGAATTATGGATTCTTACGAAATAATTTGCCGGTAATTTTTCCAATATTCCCTTTATAGTCGAATAGGTCAAAAAATGACTACTAGTACTCGTTGTATGTATTTTCAGAAAGTCTCCTGATGCTTCAATATATAGAATGTCTCTATATTCAATTTTATTTAGCCTGTCATTAACTTTAATAAAAATGCAGTCACTGCTTTTATTTTTTTGACTGAAAGTTTCACGCTCATTTGCGATTTGTAACCTCGCTTTATTGATTGCTTTTAAAAATCTGTCAAAGGACACGGGTTTCAATAAATAATCTACTACACCGAGCTCAAAGCTGTTTACAGCAAAGCTTTCATAACCTGTTATAAAGATTATCAGCGGCGGAGATGGCAAGGATCGTACTAACTCCAAACCATTAACCCTCGGCATCTGTATATCAGAAATCAATAAATCTATGTGACTATTTTCCAGAATTTTCAATGCCTCAAATGGATCTTCACATGAAGTTACCAGTTCGAGAAAATTGATATTCTTTATATAGCTTTCAATTATTTCTCGGGCTATTGGCTCGTCATCTACAATCAGGCATTTGATGGTACTCATATTATTTTATTGCAGATTTATTGTCATTGCCACATAAAAGCTTTTACCACGGTCTTCTATCACCAATTCATGTTTACCAGGATATAGTAGTTCCAGTCTTTTTCTTACATTTAAGTGCCCTATGCCGCCAAATTCCTTTGGTATGCTTTTCTCTTCCTTATCATTCACCAGAGAAAAATAAAAAACATTGTTCACTACAGAAATATTAATTTTTAAAAAATTTTCATTTTGGGATTTCAGGCCGTATTTAAAAGCATTCTCAACGAACGTAAAGGTGAGCAACGGCGCAATTACCTGCCCATTTATCTGCGAATCGTCAATATCAAACACTATATCTTTATTAGCTTTATATCGTCTTCTTTCAAGCATCACATAATTCTTTAAATACTCAAGTTCTTTGGTCAGTGAGACCATATTTGAATTAGATTCATATAAAGTATAGCGCATCATGCCGGAAAGTTGCATGATCATTTCCGGTGTCTGGCTATCAGCACGCAATGCAAGTCCATACAAATTGTTTAAAGTATTAAACAAGAAATGGGGATTTAACTGCGCCTTTAAAAAATTCTTTTCAAGGTTTAGCTTCTCAATTTCAAGGTGCGCTGTTTTTCTTTCCGATTTGAACCATTTGGAAT
>DASSHD010000153.1:0-5239 GCA_035693085.1 Hanamia sp.
TCATCCAAAGTTAACATTGATTAAAAAAATGACGAAGCATATTGTTTTCATACGATTAAATAATAATACAGGAGGGTATTTGTTACATGGTACTATTAACCTAATCAATAAAATCAGATTTAAAATATGGCAATCTGGAAAAACGATAATGAGTTATTTACTTTAGTTAAACGAGAACTTTTTACCGCGCTGGTCGGAGATATATTGGACAAGCTTGGTTTTTTGCATCAGTTTTTGCCTCAACAGCTTAAGCCTCTTGATTCTAAAATGGTGGTAATCGGAAGAGCAATGCCGGTATTAGAGACTGATGTTTATAGTGAAGTAGTTGAGGGTACGCATCTTCCAGTTATGCAAAAACCATTCGGCCTCATGTTTGAGGCATTGGACAGTTTGCAGGAAAACGAGGTTTATATATGTACAGGATCTTCACCACAGTATGCTCTTTGGGGTGGCTTAATGAGTGTTCGGGCTAAAAAGCTGAAAGCTGCCGGAGCAGTAATGAATGGATTTTCACGTTATTCAAACCAGGTTATTGATTTAAATTTCCCAACGTTTTCTTTGGGATCCTACGCTCAGGATCAGGGGCCACGCGGAAAAGTGATTGATTATAGAGTAGCAATTGAATGGGATAATATCCGGATTTCACCGGGTGATGTCATTTTTGGCGACAGAGATGGGGTATTAGTTATTCCTAAGGAAACTGAGGAAGAAGTTTTTGTAAAAGCTATTGAGAAATCTAATATTGAAAAACTGGTCTTAAGAACTTTGGAGAATGATGGGCTGAGTTCCGTAGCAGCTTTTAATAAATTTGGTATTATGTAAATAATGCGGATGAATTACAAAGAGTAAGAACCAGGGAATTCCCATTACGGAATAAATGATTTTTTTTCGAGACGATGTGTGAATGTTAGAAGTATTTAAAATAAATAAGACAATAATTCAGAAAAATTAAACTGTGATCCATGCATGACATCTTTAATCTAAATGGCCATATAGCATTAATAACCGGAGGCGGAAGTGGAATTGGTTTTGGAATTGCGGAACAAATGATATTAGTTGGAGCAAGGGTAGTGATAACAGGAAGAGTACAGGATAAACTAGAAATCGCTAAAAATAAGTTGGGAGACAATTGCTTTGCTTTCGTCAGCGATGTTACAGAAAAAGAAAAGCATCATGACCTGATTCTAAATATTGAAAATCACATAGGCCCCATCTCTATACTCGTTAATAACGCCGGGGTTCATTGTAAAAAACCATCCATTGAAACTACTGATATGGAATTTCAATCGGTAATGGAAACCAATGTTAATGCCGTATTTGCATTAACCCGTGAAGTGCTTAAATTCATGATTCCACGAAAGAAAGGCTCTGTCATCAATATCAGTTCTATGTCCGCCATTTATGGATTACCACAAGTGTCTGCATATAGTAGTTCTAAATCGGCATTATTAGGAATGACAAGAACCCTGGCCTCAGAATATTCAAATAAGGGAATTCGGTTTAATTCTGTAGCACCCGGATTTATTGAATCTGAAATGTTTTGGGATATTATGAAGAAAGACCCTGCCCGTAAAGAAAGAATTTTGGATAGAACACCAGCAGGCCGCTTCGGAACACCTGCCGATATTGGGAGGGCGGTTTCATTTTTGGCATCAGACGCCGCTGATTTTATTACCGGGATTTGTTTACCTGTTGATGGAGGAAACTCAATAGGGTTTTAGATAATAAATAGACTAAATAGCTTTTGCTTATTCATTGTTACAATAAGAAAAGAATTAAACAGTAATCTGTAATTTTTAAGATAATGAAATTAGGGCTCGGGCTTTATCGGCGCATGTAAAAAAATGAGTACTATGATTTTGCAAAGCAATGTGGCTGTACACATGTTGTTGTCCATTTGGTGGATTATTTTAATGGGAAAAGTAGTGATAATAAGGAAAGCCAGCCTGTCGGGGACCGGAAAGGATTTTATTGGAAAGCAAGATCAATTAATTTTTGGACATGTTTAATGGTACGCCATAAAAATATTCAGAGGTGGAATTTAATACAGTAGGAATCATTTTGATTGTACCTGACCTTTTGATAAGTTTTTGGATCCAGGATCTAATAATTATGTTGATTAAATTGTTTTCCAAAAAATGTTTTATTAAAAGCTGATATATGATCTGGAAACAAATTACTTCTCCGTTTGATAATATTTACCTTTCATTATTGATGGCAGTTCTGCCCATTCTTTTTATTTTCTGGGCATTGATTATAAAAAAAATGAAAGGGCACCAGGCCAGTCTTATAGCTACAGGGCTTGCTGTTATCATTGCAATTGTAATTTATGGAATGCCTGTGAAACTTGCTTTGCTTTCAACGGCAAGCGGTGCTTTGTACGGGCTGTTTCCAATCTGTTGGCTGATAATTGCCGCGCTTTTTTTGTTTAATATTACAGTAGAAAGCGGCCAGTTTGAGATTCTGAAACACTTTATGGCATCAATTACTTCAGACAGAAGATTGCAGGTGTTGTTGATTGCTTTTTCTTTTGGTTCTTTTTTAGAAGGTACCGCTGGTTTTGGTGCTCCCGTAGCAATAACTGCTGCAATGCTGGTAGGGTTAGGATTTAACCCACTTTATGCAGCAGGGTTATGCCTGATAGCCAATACGGCTCCTGTCGCATTTGGCTCAATCGGGATTCCTATTACCGTTGCCTCAAAGGTATCATCCATTCCGGAAATCGCTATATCTCAAATGGTAGGCCGTACTCTTCCCTTTCTATCAGCCATACTTCCTTTTTATCTGATTATTCTGATGTGTGGATGGAAAAAGTCAGTTGAGGTATTACCTGCTATTCTGGTATCTGGAATATCATTTGGGTTGATCCAGTGGAGTTGTGCTAATTTTATAGGCCCGGCACTACCGGATATACTTGCCGGTATTGGCTCCATAATAAGTCTTGTAATATTTTTGCGGTTCTGGAAGCCGAAAAAAGCATGGAAGTTTCCTGATGAGGAAGAGGATATCCGGGATAAAACTGAAAAAAATTATTCATCCAACCAGGTTTTGAAGGCTTGCTCTCCTTTTATTTTTCTTACGATCATGATTGTTGCTTGGGGTTTGACGCCAATCAAACTTGTTTTAGATACAGTTGGACAGATGAGTTTCGAATTTCCTGGAATACATAACACTATAATGAATGTTCAGGGTGGGTTAATACCGCATGTTTACCGTTTTAATTATTTATCTGCAGCTGGCACAGCTATTTTTATTTCGTGTTTGATTGCCATTCCTATTATCGGGATGAAATATAAAGATGCCTTCAAAGTTTTTATTTCTACAATTAAAAAACTTAAATATCCTATCATTACCATTGGTTCTATTATGGGGTTTGCCTCCTTATTAAATGATTCCGGAATCGTATTGACTATTGCCGGAGTACTTGCCAATACAGGTCATCTATTTCCTTTTTTTGCACCTATACTAGGCTGGCTGGGAGTTTTTATTACGGGTTCTGATACGTCCTCTAATGCATTGTTTGGAAATCTTCAGGCTGTTACGGCTCATACGATAGGTGTTAATCCGGTTGTAACTGTGGCAGCTAATGCTTCCGGAGGGGTTATTGGTAAAATGATCTCCCCTTCGTCTATCGCTGTTGCAGCAGCAGCCGGGGACCTGGTTGGCAAAGAGTCCGACCTTTTCCGATTCACTTTAAAACATAGCTTTATTTTGCTCATGGTGGTTTGTCTTTTGGTTTTGGGGCAGTCCTATTTATTTCCCTCAATAATCCCAAAATATACAATGAATTCCATCAACATGAGTAGTGCAGAGCCTCTTATTATGAGTGGAATTATTTATCTTCTCATTCTGGCTTTAGTGCTTGGTATTATTGCGGTGACCATACGATTTAAAAATAAGGTGAAGAAGAAAGAATAAGTTCTATCCATATTTTTCTTCCAAATAATCCATCTAAAAAAATATAAATGCATATTCTGGTTGCTCCCAATTCCTTTAAAAATTCTCTCAGTGCACCTGAGGTGGCTGAAATGATACGGAAAGGGCTAATGCAAAGTAAACTGAAATGTACAATTGAATGTTTTCCCGTGGGAGATGGCGGTGATGGGACAGCAGCGTTGCTTACCGATAAATTAGGAGGGTTTCAGGAAAAAACATTGGTAACAAACCCTTTTGGGAAACTTATAAAAGCCAATTTTGGAGTTGTGCATTCAGGTAGGACTGCAGTAATCGAAATGGCAAATGCATCAGGTATTAGGCTACTGGATCCAAAATCTTTGAATCCTTTAAGAGCTACATCTTTTGGGACCGGGCAACAGATTGGGAAAGCACTTAAAAAAGGAATTAAAAATATAATCATCACTATGGGAGGTTCTGCGACTGTTGATGGAGGAACAGGAATTCTAAAAGCACTTGGCGTCCGTTTTTTGGACGAAAGAGGAAAGGTGCTGCCGACATCTTTAGAAAGTTATACCTCTTTAAGCTCGATTGATTCGACAGGACTTGATGAAAGAGTAAGCAACTGTCGCTTTACCATATTATGTGACGTAGAAAATATGCTTTTGGGAAAGCAGGGTGCTGCAAATATCTTTGGACCACAAAAAGGGGCTTCCCCTGAACAGGTTAGAATACTTAATGCTGCGCTTACCAGGTTAACAGAGGTTGTTTTAAAACAAACTTCCAAAAACATAGCAAAAATAAAACATGGTGGAACTGCCGGGGGAGCTGCTGCAGGTTTGTATGCTATACTTGATGCTGAATTGGTTAACGGAATTGAATATTTCCTCAATGCGACAGATTTCGACGCAGCTTTGCAAAGAAGTGATCTCGTTATTACTGCCGAAGGCAGTATTGATGAACAAACTCTTAAAGGAAAGGGGCCTTACGGAGTAGCCTTCCGTGCCAAAAAGAAAGGAATACCTGTAATTGGATTAGCGGGAAAAGTTCCATTGGATCAAAATTCCGGGCTGCAACAATACTTTGATGTCCTAATGGCAATAGGAAATAGACCTTCGGACATGCCTACAGCTTTATCGGATACCTCAATAAATATTATCAGGACAGGAAGGCAAATTGGGAATTTACTGGCTATGAAAAATTAGAGAATATTCTGCAATCTTATCTATTTTTTGGATTATTTATTAGGGAAAGTATAACATTAGTTTTTGCTCAAATTGTATTATCATACCCTATTGAATCTTTTTATTTTTGATATAGTGAAAGTTTTAGCTTCTTCAGAATT
>DASSHD010000154.1:0-4615 GCA_035693085.1 Hanamia sp.
AACCTGAGCCGTCCTTCAGTTGAAGATGTTTATAACTATAGAAAACATGTAGATGGAGCCATGCAACAATTTTTAAAAAATCCTGTATCCAAAGAAGTAGAAGAACTTTTATTGATAGGATTTAATCATGAGCAACAACACCAGGAACTTTTGATGACGGATATCAAATATATTTTGGGAAACAATCCGTTATTTCCTGCATACAAAACGTCAAATGACAGTAAACCAACCTACCTGTCCGGCAGGCAGGCAAATAGTAAAGATTCTGATTCCCATAAGGAAGATTGTTTTATAAAAACTGAAGAAGGCATTTATGAAATAGGATTTGATGGCGAAGGCTTTTGCTTTGACAATGAATTAAAAAAACATAAAGTTTATCTTAATGAATTCAGCATATCAAAGAAACTTATAAGCAACAAAGACTTTTTGGAATTTATAAATGCCGGTGGCTATAAAGATTTTAATTTCTGGCATTCCGATGGATGGGCATGGGTGAAAACAAATCAAATTTCTTCCCCGCTTTACTGGCATTTTATTGATAACAAATGGCACAATTATACATTAGAAGGTTTGCAATTATTAGATATGAATGAACCTGTTTGCCATGTAAGTTTTTATGAAGCAGCGGCTTTTGCAGCATGGAAGGGAATGCGCCTTCCTACAGAATTTGAATGGGAAGTCGCCGCTAAAAAATTTGATTGGGGAAGGCGATGGGAATGGACAGACAGTGCCTATCTTCCCTACCCCGGTTTTTCAAAAGCACCGGGAGCTATCGGCGAATACAATGGAAAATTTATGGTCAACCAAATGGTGTTGCGTGGCGCTTCTGACGTTACACCTCCGGGACATAGCAGAATCACTTACCGCAATTTTTTTCAACCTGATCTGCGCTGGCAATACACCGGCATCAGATTAGCACAATAAACAGAACATGGAAAACTTTTTTAAAGACGTAGCAATAGATTTACTACCTTCTCCCAAACATTTAAATAAGAAGATGAATCATTTTTTAAACGATGTATTGAAGGGATTACAATCTTCTCCAAAGTATTTATACTCTAAATATTTTTACGATAAAAAAGGCGATGAGTTATTTCAAAAAATAATGGTAAGTAAAGAATATTATCTTACCAATAGCGAGATGGAAATATTTTCAACACAGACTGAAGAAATGGCCAATACTATTTTGGAGAAAACAGAAAATATTGATGTGGTGGAGTTTGGTGCAGGAGATGCAACCAAATCAGTGTATCTTTTAAAAGAATTATCAAAAAGGAATGCGTTGAACGATTATGTCCCAATTGACATTTCCGAAAATATTATTCATCTTTTGAACAAAACTTTACCAGGGCAAATTCCCGGAATTAATATTCATGGACTTAATGGAGAATATCTCAATATGCTTTCACAGGCAAACCAAATCTCTACTACCAAAAAACTGGTTTTATTCCTCGGTGCCAATATTGGAAATTTTAAATTTACAGAAATGCCTGAGTTCTGTAAAAAATTGCGCAACTTACTTTCTGATGGAGACATGGTTTTAATAGGTTTTGATCTCAAAAAAGATCCTAAAAAGATTTTAGCCGCTTATAATGATTCTAAAGGTTTTACCAGCCAATTTAATTTGAATTTGCTAAAAAGAATTAATAATGAATTAAATGCAAATTTCAATCTTGAAAATTTTGAGCATTACGCCATGTATGATCCTGATTCCGGCGCCTGTAAGAGTTATCTTGTTTCTATGGAAAAGCAAAAAGTTCATCTCAATGGGAGCATCATTAATTTTAAAAAAGATGAGACCATATTTATGGAGATATCTCATAAATATACCATTAGTAACATACATGAGATAGCCCACCAATGCGGTTTTGTGCCTGGCGCTTATTTCTTTGATACCAAAAAATATTTTGTTGATGTGATTTGGAAATGTGAAACAGTAAAGTAATACAGTAAACCAATTTTTATTAAAGATTCTTATTCAATTATCAGGTATTCAAACTTCAATTTGCACCGCTTCCTTCATTACATGAGCAAACAATTCGTAAGAATAAATTTTTGCCTTTTGATCATAAATATTAGAGATGACCATAATTTCATCAATCTTTGTTTTTCCCAAAAACTGCTGCATTTCCTTTTCTATTTTTTCAGGACTACCGATAAATGAAATAGCAAGCATTTGATCAATCAATTCTTTTTCATAATCGTTCCAAATTGTGTCCATGTTATCAACAGGAGGTTGTAATCGTTTGCGGATGCCTGTTACAATACCAATAAACATTTGGTATAATGAAGTGGCTAATTTATTAGCTTCCTCATCTGTGTCCGCAGCAATCATATTAACACAGGCCATTACGTAAGGTTTTTGCAGGTATTTGGATGGCCTGAAATTTTGCCGGTATATTTTTATGGCAGCTTCAAACTGAGCCGGTGCAAAATGGCTGGCAAATGCATAAGGTAATCCGAGAAGTGCAGCAAGGTGGGCGCTATCGGTACTGGAGCCAAGTATCCATATTGGAATATTCAATCCTTCGCCAGGGATGGCTCTTACTTTGGCAGTTTTATTTTCTTCAGAAAAATAGGTTTGTAATTTCAAAACGTTCTGAGGAAATTCATTGGCATTATTAAAAAAATCACCTCTCAATGCCATTGCGGTTAGCTGATCTGTTCCCGGTGCGCGCCCCAAGCCCAAATCTATTCTCCCGGGATATAAAGATTCCAATGTCCCGAATTGTTCGGCTACTGCCAATGGAGAATGATTAGGCAGCATAATACCTCCTGAACCAACCCGCATTGTGGAAGTGCCACCGGCAATATAACCTATCAACACGGATGTAGCAGAGCTTGCAACACTTATCATATTGTGATGCTCGGAAAGCCAGAAACGGTTATAACCTGATCGTTCTGCGTGCCGCGCCAGTTCAAGACCATTAGCAAAAGCGTCTGCAGGAGTATTTCCTTCGTTAACTACTGCAAGTTCTAATATTGAAAATGGGATTTTTGATAATTTTTTATTTTTCATCTTCTATTTCTATCCGATAAAGGTCCTAAAAATTAAATCATGAATTACCCAACAAATTGATAAACCTATTCGTTTAATAAATAAATACCAGGAATAGTAAACCGCGATCTGCCGGATATTCAGGCTTTTATTAAAGATTTTAAATTAGATGAGAATTTCAACAATGAGGTTCGATGCCATTAAATCTCAAAAATTCCTTAAAATTAAATTATCTGCGGCCGCCTGTCACTATTCCACTTTCAAACCTGTAAGGTTTTGATTAATTTTGCGACTATTGACAAAGGGAATCAATCCGAATAAAATAAATATCATGAAAAGAATAATTACAGCAGGTTTTTTACTCTTATTTTCAAATGTACTTTTTGCCCAGATACAAAACCCCGTTTCATGGTCAGTTACTTCTAAAAAAATTGCTGATAAAACTTATGAGATACATTTAACTGCTAATATTGACAATGGCTGGCATATATATTCACAAACCACACCTGAAGGTGGCCCTATTCCTACAAGTATTACTTTCACAAAAAATCCATTGGTTACTTTAGATGGCAAGGCTAAGGAAGTTGGTAAAATGGAAAAGCATATTGAACCTCTTTTTGGAAATATTGATGTAAAACAATTTTCTAATAAAGTAGATTTTGTACAAAAAGTAAAACTAAAAGCTCCTGTTAAAACATCTGTGAACCTGTCAGTTGAATTTATGGTTTGCAACGATAGGCAATGTTTACCGCCATCAACCCGAAATTTTTCTGTAGCGCTTAAATAATTTTAATGCAACTATAAATGCTATTAATGAAGAAGTTTACGTGGCTTTTTGCTTTATTGGGTTTTTTATTTATTTCTTCAAACGTTTTTTCACAGGACTCAACAGGTGTCAATTTTTCTTTTAACACACAAAGGTTAAATGATAGTGAGGTTGTTATTTCTATCCGGGGAAAAATAAATCCGGGAATTAAATTATTTGCATTGCAAAAATCCCCTGAAGATGTTTTATACTCCGGCATTCAATTCGACTCATCCGAAAAAAAGTTGCTCAGAGGTTCTATTATTTCCAAAGGTTCAGAACAAAATGCAATAGATCCTTCCCTGCATAGCGCAGTATATTTTTATAAAGATTCTGCTGAATGGCAACAAAAAATTGCGGCTTCATTAACGGACAGTTTTTTGGTAAAAGGGAAAGTGAGTTATATGGTTCAGAAAGGCGATGATTATTTACCCGGGGAAAAAGAATTTAAAATTTTTGTTTTACCTGAAAAGAACAACACATCTACATTAAAAGAGGCAAATACCGGTGGAAGTGTTGCAACCAAATCGTTGTGGTGGATATTTATTGCAGGATTCGCAGGCGGTTTATTAGCCCTGATAACACCTTGTGTTTTTTCGATGATACCCGTTACCGTAAGTTTTTTTATCAAGCGTAGTAAAACAAAAACAGAGGGAATCAAAAATGCAATTAATTATGCAGCATCCATCATCATCATTTTTACATTATTAGGTTTTCTGATCACAGTAATATTTGGTCCTACGGCGCTTAATAATCTGGCTACCAACTGGATTGCTAATCTTATTTTCTTCCTGGTATTTTTAATTTTTGGT
>DASSHD010000155.1:0-10038 GCA_035693085.1 Hanamia sp.
TTTTAGAAAGTTTAATTAAGTCTTAGAAATCAAGAAAAATGTTCACCATCTTACCAAAAGTTTTATTAATCTCAATCAAAAAATAACCGCAGATTTTTTTGAATACCGGATCTGCTGTTTATTGAATGCCATTAATACTGATTACCTGTCAATATATTAAATAGGGCATGCAATAACGATTTGTCTTTCTTCCTGATTTGTTTTTCGAACATCAGCAAAAAAATAAAAAATTCACATGAGAGAAAAAATATAATAACTTCCGATAATGAAAACGAGATTTCGCGCAACAATAAATAAAAAAATAAATGTTGATTTGGTCCCTTCTGATGCTTTGCCCTTTCAAAAAGTAAAAGATAATCACATTCATGCCATTGACGGACATGATGCGGTATGCGCCGGAATATTTGGTGCTGATTTTTTAAAGAAAAAATATTCCATCAGGATTAATGGTGCATATTATGAAGTATCGCTAAAGAGCGATGTGGAATTACTAATTGATGAATTGGGGTTGTTAGCTAATGTAGCTTCTGTGTCTAATGAACTGGTAGCGCCTATGCCTGGTTTAATTGTAGATATTATGGTAAAAACGGGTTCCAAAATTCAAAAAGGAGATGGACTTCTCGTACTGGAAGCTATGAAAATGGAGAACTCCCTGGCAGCTTCGCGCGATGGCATCGTAAAGTCGGTACTGGTAAATATTTCTGATGCAGTTGACAAAGGAACAGTATTAATAGAATTTGAAAATGATACAAAAAATAAATAAAATATTGGTTGCTAACCGGGGAGAGATTGCCTTACGAGTGATGAAAAGCATTCGTAAAATGGGCATCCTGTCTGTTGCAGTTTATTCTGAAGCAGACAGAAATTCCCCTCACGTTTTATATGCAGACCAGTCTGTTTGTATAGGCCCGGCTCCCTCTGCTCAATCCTATCTGAAAGGCGATGTTATCATCCAGGCAGCAAAAGAACTTGAAGCAGATGCTATACATCCCGGATATGGTTTCCTGAGTGAGAATGCTTCTTTTGCAAAAAAAGTACAGGACAACGGTTTGATTTTTATTGGCCCCAATCCCCATTCCATAGAGGTTATGGGTGATAAGTTAGCATCAAAAGCTACGGTAAAAAAATACAACATTCCTATGGTGCCCGGTACGGATCATGCTATTAAAGATGTAACGGAAGCAATAGAGATTGCAAGGAGGATTGGCTTCCCAATTTTGATAAAAGCCTCTGCGGGTGGCGGTGGCAAAGGAATGCGCGTAGTACAAAAAGTTGAAGACATTGAAGAACAAATGAAGCGCGCCATTAGTGAAGCTACGGCTGCATTCGGCGATGGTTCGGTATTTATTGAAAAATATGTAAGTTCTCCACGGCATATTGAAATGCAAATATTGGCCGATAATGAGGGTAATACCGTATATCTTTTTGAAAGAGAATGTAGCATCCAGCGCCGCAATCAGAAAGTGGTAGAAGAAGCTCCTTCAACAGTTTTGGATGATGCTCTCCGAAAAGAAATGGGAACGGCAGCCGTAGATGTAGCCAAAGCCTGTGGCTATACAGGAGCGGGCACTGTAGAGTTCCTGGTAGATGATGAGCATAAATTTTATTTTTTGGAAATGAATACACGCTTGCAGGTAGAACATCCTGTTACAGAATTTATCACCGGGCTTGATTTAGTTGAAGAGCAAATTAAAATAGCACAGGGAGAATTGCTCTCTTTTAAACAGGAAGATTTGAATATTAAGGGACATGCTTTTGAATTGAGAGTTCAGGCCGAAGATGTATGGAACAATTTTAATCCTGATACAGGAAATATTATCCGTTATGAAATTCCGAAAGGAAAAAACATTCGCGTGGATGATGGGATCAGGCAGGGTTCGGAAGTTTCTGTTTATTACGATTCTCTTCTTGCCAAGTTAATTGCTTATGGAAGCAACAGAACGGAGGCGATCCAAAATATGTTGAAGGCTATTGACGAATATATTATAGAAGGCGTAGAGACTACTTTACCGTTTGGCCATTTTGTTTTTACACATCCCAACTTTGTATCCGGCAATTTCAATACAGCATTTATTCCTACATTTTTCACGAAAGAAATTGCAGATAAGTTACACGAAAAAGACGCGACCATAGCCGCCAGGCTTGCGCTGCATCAATACCTTGAAGATGCCAAAAAATTACGATTGCCAACCACTTAAAAAACCCGGACAAATATTATGAGCGCTATAAAAAATGAATTAGAGAAAAAAAATTCCAAAGCTTTACTGGGAGGAGGAAATGACAGAATAAAGAAGCAACATGAAAAGAAAAAATTAACAGCCCGTGAACGCATCAGTTACCTGCTTGACGAAAGTTCGTTTGAAGAAATGGGCAGGCTCGTAACCCACCGCACTGCGGATTTTGGAATGGAGGCACAGGTCTTTTATGGAGACGGCGTAGTAACAGGATACGGAACTATAGCCGGAAGGCCGGTTTATATTTTTGCTCAGGACTTCACTGTTTTTGGCGGTTCACTTTCGGAAACACATGCAGAAAAGATTTGCAAGATTATGGACCAGGCGGTAAAAGCCGGTGTCCCTCTCATTGGCTTAAATGATTCAGGAGGAGCACGGATACAGGAAGGAGTTCGTTCCCTCGGAGGGTATGCTGATATCTTCTACAGAAACGTTCAGGCATCCGGAGTGATTCCTCAGCTCTCTGCTATTATGGGACCTTGTGCGGGAGGAGCAGTATATTCTCCTGCCATGACGGATTTTACATTTATGGTGCAAAATACAAGCTATATGTTTGTTACCGGTCCAAATGTAGTAAAGACGGTTACCAATGAAGAAGTTACTTCTGAAGAATTAGGAGGAGCGGCTACCCATGCTGTCAAGTCGGGTGTAACACATTTTACAGCACCCAATGATGTCGTATGCCTGGAGCAGGTAAAAAAATTACTCAGCTATCTGCCTCAAAATAATAAGGCAGCTCCTGCAAAACTTCCCTTTTCTTTTGGTGAAGAATTAAGAGAAGAACTGGAAAACATCATCCCCGATTCTCCCAACAAACCTTACGACATGCACCTCGTGATCAAAGGGATTATTGATACCGATACTTTTTTTGAAGTACATAAAGATTTTGCTGCCAACATTATTGTGGGTTTTGCAAGATTGGGAGGAAGAAGCATCGGTATCATTGCGAATCAACCGATGAGTCTTGCCGGAGTATTGGATGTAAACAGTTCTAAAAAGGCAGCACGGTTCACCCGTTTCTGTGATGCGTTTAATATCCCGTTGCTGGTATTGGTAGATGTGCCGGGCTTTTTACCGGGCACCGAACAGGAATGGAATGGCATTATTCTGAATGGGGCTAAATTACTTTTTGCATTGAGTGAGGCTACCGTGCCGCGCATTACAGTTATTACCCGCAAAGCCTATGGTGGCGCTTATGATGTAATGAACTCAAAACATATTGGAGCCGATATAAATTATGCGTGGCCAACAGCAGAGATAGCTGTGATGGGCGCTAAGGGCGCCAGTGAAATTATTTTTAAAAGGGAAATAACAGAAGCAAAAAATCCCGAAGAAAAATTAGCTGAGAAAGAAAAAGAATATGCCGATAAGTTTGCTAATCCGTTCATAGCAGCCCAACGGGGATTTATAGATGAGGTTATTGCCCCAAAAGAAACCCGTAGAAAATTATTAAAAGCCTTTGCTATGCTAGAGAAAAAAGAAGTGGCAGTTCCGGTAAGAAAACATGGGAACATACCATTGTAATTTTAGGATTCATTTTGACTTGCTTAAAGCCAACCTGTCCATATCCAATTTATTTCTTCAATTCATCTAACACAGGTATTTTAACTCCTTTTATTTCTTTTTGCTCTTCCGAATTTATCTGTTCGAAAACTGTGATTTTATTACTACCTTTTTTTAACCAGCAACCCGGTAAATATAAAGTTTGCTGAGGCCCTACATTCCAATAGCGACCCAGGTTATGCCCGTTTACGAAAACAATTCCTTTACCCCATTTACTCATATCCAAAAAAGTATCGCCGGTTTTTGAAAGGCTAAACGTTCCTTCATAAACAACAGGTTGATCCTTTTTATATTTATTAAGATAAGCTTTCAGATCAGGCTCACGATCCATCGGGAATTGGTACATATTCCAATTACCGGTAATTTCATTTCCGGCAATTGTTACAGGACTTATAATTCCTTTAAGGTTGTGAATAATCTCTGCGCCATAATTAATACGTCCCATATTTTCTACCAGGATATCAAGGGTAGCATTGAAAGGAATATCAATATCGCAGGAATAAGTATTCGTGTTACGATTCAACTCTCCCACTTTTTCTCCATTTACATATACAAGCGCATAATCTCTCAATCCTTTAATTTCTAATTTACCATTAATGGGCTGGGTGAAATGTTTGCTATATAAAACATAACCGTATCCCTGGTTCAAATCTTCAAAAGTTTCAGAAGTATCGTTTACCACAGGCTTCATTTTTTCTTTCAATGCAAAAAGATCAACAGCCTTATTTAATTTGATAGAAGGAATTTCAATTACAGGAATTGGCGCAGGTATTGAGGGAATTTTATAGGAAACATTTTTTTGAAATAATTCACGAAGTGCCAGATATTTTGGCGTAGCCCAACCCGCTTCACTTATTGGTGCGTCATAATCATAGCTCGTAATATCAGGTTGTATGTCATGCTTTTTATCATAGTTGGCGCCACTCGTAAAAGCAAAATTCGTTCCGCCATGCACCATATAGTAATTGAATGAAACACCCGCTTTTAAATACTTTTCAGTCTGCGCCACCACACTTTCTGTTGATACTTTTTGAAAAGGCTCTGCCCAATGATCTAACCATCCGGGATAAAATTCAGCCACCATGTAAGGACCTTCACCATTGTGATATTCATTCACCACTTTCTTCAGATTCTCTATATTGTCTTCACCATTAGCAGCAGGCAATGCTCCTGCAATAGTACCTCCGCTAAACAACCAACTTCCATCTGAAGTAAACAGAGGCACATCAAAACCGGCATCAATTAATTCCTGCTTTATGGCTGCCAGATATTTTTTATGTTCTTCTAAAGGAATATCTTTTCGTTGGGCAACATAGGAACCAAATTCGTTTTCTACCTGTACCATTATTATCGGGCCGCCATGAGTGATCTGCAAATCTTTTACCTGCGCGGCAAGATGATTTATATACGTTCTGCATGAATCTAAAAATGGTTGATTATAGGATCGAATAACAAGAGATTTTTCTTTTTGTAACCACCAGGGATACCCGCCAAATTCCCATTCCGCACAGGCATAAGGTCCAGGCCTTAATATTACCATCATTCCTTCCTCACCTGCAATTCTTATAAACTCTGCAATATTCCTGCTGTCGGTTTTGAAATCCCAAACTCCCGGTGAAGTTTCCTGGTAATTCCAAAAAACATAGGTAGCCACCGTATTCAATCCCATAGCTTTCATCATCCGCAAACGCTGGCGCCAGTAGGCTTTAGGGACTCTTGCAAAATGCATTTCACCGGAATGAATCTGAATTGGTTTCCCATCATATAAAAAATTGCCGCCTTTTATTTCAAACGTATGTTTTTGCTGAGCAAAAGTGGAAGTAATTAAAATCAAAAAAATGAAAGGAAATAAAATAATTTTTTTCATATTAAAATGTTTAAAAAATCTATAATGATAATATTCAAACTTAATCAAATCAATTCATAATAAGCAAGGCAAACGGTTGTGTAAATCGTAATCAAAAAATTCTCCACTTTATTAATATAATTTTAATGATAAAGATTACAGTAAACCGACAAATAAATGCTTTTTCTGTTTAAGCTGTTACACTATTTGACTAATTGGGTTATCCCTTCTACTGCTATTTGCAGTCCTACACAAAAAATCAGAAAAGCCATAATGCTATTCACTATTTTTTCACGATGAGACCCTAAATAATTAATGAGTTTATTGGCATTGACATAACAAACAAAAACCAGCAAACATATCCCAATTACCGCAACCAGGATAGAACTTGTATAAATTAAATATTGAGAGAAATCTTTTTTAGATCCATGAGCGCTTAATGTAAACAGCACGGCTATGGTACCGGCTCCGGCAGTAATTGGGAAGGTAATTGGAAAAAATAATTTATTCTCAATAGTAGTTTCTATATCTAAATCCTTTTTTTCGTTAGAAGAATTTACGGCATCATTTATTTTTGGCGGAGAAAGAAAATCCCATCCAATTTTACAAATCATAATTCCGCCCGCTAATTGGATAATTGGAACCGATATTCCAAACAATTCTAAAATCCAACGCCCGGTTAATAATACAATTAAGCACATTATAAAGACATAAAATACAATTCTTTTTACTGCATTCACTCTTTCTCTATTGGTTAATCCTGAAAAATATGGACTTACAATAAATGCTGTACCTAATGGATTTACTACTGGGAATAATGCAATAAATCCGATAAAAACAAAGTGTATGTATGAGTAAAAATCATTCATCTTATTTTCTGGCTTTTAAAATATCCAAAGATATTTCTGTTTGTAGTTGTGTAAAATAGTGCTCCCCCCAAAAATATGCGAATGTTTTCAACTGTGGCAAATGTTCCTCCATTTTTACCACTTTATATTCTTATTTTCACGACTCAATTTTTATAAAAAGTTTTACGAAAAGGTTATTATTCAAAAAACATTTGCATGAAAAAGTATATCATTTGTGCTATCTGTATTTTTCTATTTCAAAGCGGATTTTCGCAAACCGATGGAAATATAAATCCTGTTCCAACAAAATATCAGCTTGCCTGGCAGGATATGGAATATTATTTTTTTATGCATTTTGGGCCTAATACTTTTACTAACCTTGAGTGGGGAAAGGGAACTGAAAATGCAGAAGTTTTCGACCCGAAAGATTTGGATTGCGATCAATGGTGCCGCATTGCGAAAGCCGCCGGAGCCAAAGGAATTATCATTACTGCAAAACATCACGATGGCTTTTGTCTTTGGCCAAGCAAATACTCTACACATACGGTGAGAGAAAGTTCATGGCGAAACGGCAAAGGGGATGTACTGAAAGAGTTGTCAGCGTCCTGCAAAAAATATGGTTTAAAATTCGGAGTCTATCTTTCTCCATGGGATAGAAATCATCCGGCTTATGGAACACCGGCTTACAATGATGTTTTTGTAAATATGCTCAAAGAAATTTTTACGAACTATGGACCGATTTGGGAATTGTGGTGGGATGGCGCGAACGGCGAAGGCCCCAATGGGAAAAAACAAGTGTATGATTTTGCAAGGTTTACAAAAGTAGTAAGAAAGCTTTCTCCGCAAACGATTATTTTTAGTGATATCGGCCCTGATGCCCGCTGGGGCGGCAATGAAAAAGGATATGCAGGAAAAACAAATTGGGATTTATTGGACACCGCCGGTTTTAAAAGAGGTGTTGGCGCACCGCCAACCGATACATTAAACCAGGGAAATATGTATGGGAAAAACTGGATACCTGCAGAATGTGATGTCAGCATAAGGCCGGGATGGTTTTTTCATCCAAAAGAAGACTCGTTGGTAAAAACTCCCGAACAGCTTTTTGAAATTTATTTAAAAAGTGTTGGCCGCGGCGCTAATTTAATTTTGAATGTTCCACCAGACAGACGTGGCTTAATAACCGAATATGATTCTTCTTCGTTGATGGGTTTCAAAAAATTGAGAAAAGAAAGCTTCTCAAATGACTTATCCAACCAAAGCAAAGAATATTTTGTTTACAATAACAACCCAATGCCAATAAAAAGATTAAACACAGGCAACAGAGAATCTTTCGAAACCATTACAATGACAGCATCTCAATCCATCGAGATGGCCTTTAATCAACCAGAAAAAATCAATTGTATTGTTTTACAAGAAAATTTAACGAACGGACAAAATTGTGCAAAATTCACCATTCAATTATTAAATAAAAATCATGAATTGATAAAGAAAATTGATGGTACCACTATTGGGCACAAAAGGATTTTGACATTCCCCGAAACAGAAGTCAATTTTGTCAATCTTTCAATTAATGAGCAAAAAGGATTTACAAAAATTTATGGGATGGAAACGTATCTGATTGATGAAAGGCTGGTGGAAAAATAAAAATAACAGTAAAGAAACATTTTACCGAATATTTTTATTTTTGATTCGGTGTGCTTTTTATCATTTAGGAATGAAAAACAAAATAAGCTTTTCTTCCTTTACTTTCCTTAACTCTTTAATGGTTTAAAAATCAGGCTACCTTTTTTAATGTTTTATGGAGATATGCATTCTGGTCATGTTCTATAGCACCTTTCGGTAGCCATTGCCACCAATAGCCAAGTGTGTTTTTAATAATATCAGTGTAAAAAGAAGGTAGCTCTGTTGTTTCTCCTTCAAAGTAATTTCTGAAATTTTTGTCTTCAATAAGGTGCTGACGAACTTGCCTGAAAAATTTTAAACGCCCATATCCTTCTGATGAAACTGCCCGCATTACATTCATCCATTTTGTAGTAAAACCCCTTGTTGCCATAAAGCGACGATAAATAGCTTTGTTAGAAAAAGTATAGGAAGTAAGATCAATCACTTTATCATAAAAATCTATCCATTCATAATTTTTTGGCTTAATGTTCATAGCAAGATGATTGTTGAGGAACTGAAAAGGGAAAGGAAGTACCCTGTTTTCTCTTTGATATCCAAGATTCAATGGCGCTGCTTCTCCAAAAGCGCTCAATAACGAATAGCCCGGGAAAGCAGCAGGAGTTTTATCCACAAACCGTTTGGTAAGTTCAAAAGGCTCGTCACCTTCATCACTATCAAGTCCCAAAACAAAATTCGTTTGTACATAAGGGATATATTTGAATACCATATTTACATGTTCAGAAACCCGGTTCATTTTTTCTTCACCTGCAAAGTGAGACGTCCTTGATTTATTGCCCAGGTCGTACCACGATTCAATACCGGGAAGCATGGCTTCAAAGCCATTTTGCTGAAAAGATTTGAGATGTTCTTCTGTAAGAATCGAAAGGCTGCTTTCTGCTATAAAACGAAAACTTTTTGGATGGGCGACAGAAGAAATGGCATCAAGAGTATCATTAAATTTTATGCCAAAATTCGGATCATGCCATGTAACGAGCGGGCGTTTGAATTTTGTTAGTAGAAACCGAAGATCATTTTTGATCGCTTCAAAATCAAGGCTTTGATATGGAACTGTTGAATCTATGCAAAACGCGCAGGTATAAGGACAGCCCAGGCTGCCAATCATTGGAACACCCTTAATAAAAGGCGCTTTTTTTAAAGTAGGCTCAATAAATTTCCATCGCTCCTCTACTCCCGGAAGATTGGTAGGTTGCTTTTTTTCTGAAATATATTTACCTATCTCTTTTTGAGATACACAATTATCAAGCACTTCCATTATGGTTGATTTGTGTGTAAAACCAAGCACATAATCAAAGTATAAAACAGCATCATCCGGGTAGCATCGTGCATGTGGGCCACCCAATACAGTAACGGCTCCTTTTTTCCTGAAAAAATTACTGAGTGAATAAGCAAGCAAGGCCGCCTGGGTAAAAGAGCAAATAAATACCACATCCACATCGCGCGGTAATTCTTTATCAAGGTCTTCAAAACCAGTATAGCAAATCATTTGCACCGAATGGCCTTCCTCCTCGCACCATGTTGCAACCACCGTTGGCATTATGCTGGCAAGGTTGGCATGCATGATACGCGCCCACATCGTTTTCGTTGGCCCTTTGCTCACCAGGTCAATAATACCTATTTTTAATTTTGACATTTTTAATTATTAATATGATCAATCTTTTTAAATAAAAATTTGCTATGTAATCTGCATTATTCTTTATTCGGAAGTGCAATCGAAAATTCAATAAGTCGAGTAGGCAAAAGTATTTCAACCTAAGCCTCTCACAGAACCGTGCGTAACAGTCTCCCGTTACACGGCTCTTATTATCCAGACACCTTTACCGACATTTCCAGTGCGCAAACAAATGGGGAGTGGATTTCCTTATTT
>DASSHD010000156.1:0-9761 GCA_035693085.1 Hanamia sp.
GGGAATGATCAAGTTTAGATCAATTATGTGTAAGGTTCTCCTTATACTGAATGAGAAGAGCCGTGTGAGGTGAGAGTCTCAAGCACGGTTCTGTGAGAGGCTCGGGCTGAGATGCCCTTGCCTACTCGACAAGTACATTGAATACCAGCCCATCGCCAATGCGTAAAGGTTGGTACTGAGGCTAAACGACACCCTACTAAACAACAAACTAACAAAGACAAATGAGTTTTCTAAAAAGCATTTTTGGTAAAAAGGACGATCCTGTAAAATCATACAGCGATTTTTGGAATTGGTTTTCACATCACGAAAAAGATTTTTTTAATGTAGTTAATAGTCGCAAAGGAAGTAAAGAAATTGAGGAGAGTTTCTTTGATAAACTTTCACCAAAATTGGGAGAGCTTAAAGACGGCTACTTTTATTTGACAGGTATGTTTGACGATAATACTGTTGAACTTGTTTTGACAGCAGATGGTAATACAAAAAACATTGTGTTTGTTGAAGAACTTGTAAAAGCTGCACCAAATATTGCAGGATGGAAGTTTACAGCACTAAAACCTGCAATGAAAATTGAGGATGTTAATATATCAATGGCAGGTTATGAATTTAATGGTAACAACTTAAATTTTTATTCTACTGAATTTGAAGAATATCCAGATGAAATAGAAATAACAATAGCTCACAGCGATTTAACAGAAGAAAATAAAAATCAATAGGTTTATCCATTTAAGCCGCATTGGCTTTATACCAGTACGGTCCATTTATCATAAATCGTTCTATTAGCTTGTGCCAAATGCTGTTTAAAAAATTCCTTCTGTTGAAACGGAAAAAGTATTCATTCAAATATCCATTCATAAATTTATCTGAGCAATGGTGATGAATTCCCCTTATCCACCCTTTTAAATTCATGATCACAAAATGCAACCCTGGAAAATTTTTTCCTCCAGCCGATGACTTTTGCTTTATCTCAAACTCACTCTCTAATGGCCAATAGCCTCTCCACTTATCGGTAACTACCCAGGCATTGTCCTTATCAATGTATTTCTCAAAAAAAGGCTTAAAACTTTCAGCACTGGCATCTTTTATTACCTCAGCATAAGCTCTTCCTATTTTATTGCCTTTCACTTTTTCTACTGCTATGACAACTAACTTTTTATCTCCTTTGCTTCTTCCTCGTTTACCCGCTTCAGGCCCACCTATCATTAGTTCATCCACTTCTACAATGGTGTCTAATAAATGCTTACCGCTGCTTTTCATGGCTTCTTGCGATTTACGCTTAAATAGCCAGGATGATTTCTGGTTCACATCAAACTCATTAGCCAACTCTATTGTTGACATCCCTTTTTTGCGAACGGCTATACGGAAACACATTCCGAATGCTTTAAGCAACGGTATCTTTATTTTATGAAACAATGTATGAGCCGTAACCGACTCGTCATAACCACATTTTCCACATCGTAGGTGAAAAACTGTTCTGCCTTTTACTGACTTAGTAGCCTTGCACCGGCGGCATTGGTAGCCATCTTTCCACTTGAAATCAAAAAGATATTGCTTACAATCGTCCTCGCTTGCAAAGAACTGTTGAAATTGTTTTATAGTTATCCCTTGAAACATACTAAATAATTTAGAAGCTAATAAAATACTAATTTATTTAGTCTAAAACAAATCCCATATTTGCTTTGCGGCGTAAATGGATAAACCTAAAAATCAAATTACAAACGGGATATACATTTTTTTGGACAACTATTTAGGGGAGCTTGATTTTGTAAATAATATTGATATTTTAAAAGTAACTGGAATACAACAAGCAGAAAAAGAGCTTGTACCAATTTCAAAACTTAAAGACTTTCTAACCTGGCGACAAAAAGAATTTATAGAAAAGTATGAAGGTGTTCGTTACAATACAGAAAACGATGGACATTCAACATTAGAAGCTGAACTTGAAAGTGGCAATAAATTATTTGCTGTAATCAATACAGATTTATTAAGTTGGGACAGCAAAGCATCACATCCTTGGATTTCAGTCTTGACATTAAAATATGATGGTAGCAAGAGCAATGGAATGCCCAGTGACAATGAGTATAAATTATTGGACAATATACAAGATGAAATAATGCAAGAACTAAAGGACATTGACGGTTATTTAAACATTGGACGACAAACCTCTAACGGAGAAAGAGAAATTTATTTTGCTTGCAGGGACTTTCGCAAACCTTCAAAAGTATTTTACAAAGTACAACAAAATTATTCGGACAGCTTTGAAATTGAGTATGACATTTATAAGGACAAGTATTGGCAATCATTTGAGAGGTTCAACGGCAACTAACGAGAGGCCAGCCATCAACATTGGGTTTGTTGCTATCGCTGGCTGAAGCCTGCCCGTGCCGAGCGGTACGTTCGGGGGGAATAACAATCGGCTACAAATCAATATCAGCAATAGTTACAGCCCAACGTTAGAAATTTAGCTATTAGTTATTATCTTCATCTTTAGTAACAATTTTCGGCTTTGGTTCCAGGCTTGATGAGCAATGAATACCGGCCATCGCCGAGCCTCAACGTTGGCGGTCGGGCTATGACGATACAACCGCACTAAAAGAAAAAAATAAATTATGCCATTTGTACGAATCAGTTTACCGAAATCATTTTCACAAGAAACCAGGAACAACATTTCAATTTCTGTTCACAACTCTCTTATTCAGGAATTTAATATTCCTCAAAACGACTATTTCCATATTATTGAAGAATTAGAATCACAACAAATTAAATTTCCTGAAAACTATTTGGACATTGCACACACTTCCGACATTATATATATTCAAATTATTGCAGCACGAGGTCGCACTTTGGAACAAAAAGCAAATTTGTATAAAGAGATTGCTAACCGAATATCCAATTCTACAGCCATAACAAAAAATAATATCATCATCGTTTTAGTTGAAAATGAAGGGAAGGAAAATTGGTCATTCGGCAACGGAGAAATACAAGAACTAAAACATTTAAAAAATGAAAATTTCAAACATCTATAACAGCCCACGATGACCAGTATTTATCGAAACGGGAAAAAGCTGAACCCCATATTCGCATTGCCAATACCAGGACGTGCATTTCCTCGTCTTTTGTTGGTCATCTTGTGTTCGGGCTAACGGAACACGTATCAACTTTTGTTGTTAACTTCATCTATAAATTATATAATCATCGGGAGTTGGGGCAGAACGTTCATTGAATAACCTGCCATTGGCAGTACCGACCGTTGGTGGCAAGCATTGCCAGCACTAACTTTACAAACAACAATAAGACCATAATAATTTATGACACGAGTAATAATTGCAGGCGGTACTTCGGGAATAGGATTTGCGACGGCAAAGCTATTGACGCAGAAAAATTTTGAAGTAATTATTTTAGGGCGAAACGAAGAGAAACTTGACCGGGCATTAGCCGAAATTGGACTATCTGCAAAAGGTAAATGTGTGGACGCTACCAATTTAGAAGCACTCAATCAAACATTGGCTGACATAGGACAGGTTGACCACCTCGTAATTGCCCTTAGCGGAGGCAAAGGTATCGGGCTTTTTCGTGAATTAGATTTAAACGATTTAAGGAAAGGGTTTGAAGGAAAGTTTTTTCCACAGTTGCAGACAGCACAAGCTGTATTGCCATACATTAGAGCAACAGGCAGTATAACTTTTATAACATCTATTAGTTCACAATCAAAAGAAATTGGTACAGCAGGTTTGGGAGCTATAAATGGAGCAATAGAAATTATGATTCCAACGATTGCGAAAGAATTGAAACCAATAAGAGTAAATGCAGTAGCACCAGGTGTTGTAAATACCACATGGTGGGACTTTTTGTCACCTGAAAAAAAGATAGAAACTTTTGAGAAATATGCTGAAGCAATTCCGCTTGGCAGAGTTGGGGAGCCTGAAGACATTGCAAAAATGATATTCACATTTATTGATAACAATTATATAACCGGACAGGTTATTGCAGTAGATGGTGGACTCAGTTTAGGACAGTAATTTAAACACAAGCCAGCCACCAACAAGGGTTCCTATGTAAAGCGGTGTGAAAGGTTCGATATTAATTTAAGCAGAGAATCTCCCTCTTGCCGTAAGGTTGAGTTCCGTTTGTTAGCGCAAAATACTGCCCCTAAATTTCTAAATCAGTTCATAAAACAAAAGATATTTATTCCCCCAACATTTTCTAAAAACACTAAATTTTTATTGCTTATCAATAATTATTTATTACGTTTGCAGCATGAAATAGATTCGTAAAATCATTATGAAAAGGGTTCCAATAATATTTCTTCAGGTAGTCATCGTGCTTATCGGCATTGTGGCCCTTGCTATTTTGCTTTGGTTTCCCTTAACTGAGGGAAGAGCCGCAAATTTAGACTTGTTCAGCATTTACTTCGACCCGTTCATCTTATATGGATACGCAGCATCAATCGTTTTTTTTGTTGCACTGTATAAGGCGTTCAAATTACTTGGATACATCGGGCAAAACAGAGTTTTCTCTTCAAACTCTGTTAAGACTTTAAAGAGTATAAAGTATTGTGCAATCGTACTAAGTATTTTAATAGTGTTAGCGGGACTATACATAAGATTATTTCACAATAAAGATGATGATCCTGCGGGTTTTCTTGCCATTTGTATCGTGACTACTTTTGTTTCTATCGTAGTTGCAACCGCTGCGGCAATATTTGAAAAACTCTTGCAAAATGCTATAGATATGAAATCTGAAAATGACTTAACAATTTAAGCT
This sequence comes from Hanamia sp., assembly GCA_035693085.1. GTDB lineage: Bacteria > Bacteroidota > Bacteroidia > Chitinophagales > Chitinophagaceae > Ginsengibacter. Next base: position 4,762 of record DASSHD010000156.1, read on the forward strand.
ATGCCAATTATTGTAAACTTAGACGTGATGATGGCAAAGCGAAAAATTTCTCTGAATGAGCTTTCTGAAAGAGTTGAGTTGACATTATCTAACCTTTCTATCTTAAAGACGGGGAAGGCGAAAGCAATTCGTTTTAGCACCTTAGACGCAATTTGTAAGGCATTAAACTGCCAGCCAGGCGACATTTTGGAATATGTAAATCACGAAAAAAGAACAACAAACCGCTAACATGTTTGCCTGGCAACAGGGACGTGCATTTCATCAGCTTTTTGCCGGCAGTAGGCTCGTTTAGTGTACTTTTGTTCCTTTTGAAAATTCATTGAATGCCCAACCAATGCGTAAACGTGAGCGGTAATTCTAAATTGACTTCATGAATACTAAGAGTTTTGAACAGGACATACTAAAAGTCTTTATCATAACATTTCTTGTTTTATTTCCTCATTATGTTCCGCTACCGTTTTATTCTTACGCCGTTATTTGTTTAGCAGTTATCATTTTTTATTTAAGAGGACAAAAAAAGTCGCTTCGCAACCTGGGACTAAAACGCAACGGCTTAACTGCTCATACTTTCGTTGCAGGCATTGTATCAGCTTTACTTTGGATTGCTTTTAATAAGTGGGTTTATCATCCATTTATAATTCATTTTTTTGTTGTAGAACCTTACACCGAATATGACTTTATCAGAAATAAATTAACCAACTTAATTATTACAATTATAGCAGCCTGGATAATTGGTGGTTTTTATGAGGAGATAGTTTTTCGGGGTTTCATTCAAACAACAATTCAAGAGTGGTTTAAGAAATCCAGGTTTTCATTTTGGCTTGCAGGAATTTTGACAAGTATTTTGTTTGGGCTGTATCATTGGCAGCAAGGAATTTTTGGCATTGTTCCCTCCTTTTTGGGAGGATTACTTTGGACATTTTTATTATGGCGTTATAAAGGGAACTTATGGTATCCTATTATTTCACATGCAATTTATGACACCGTAGCTTTGACAATGATTTATTTTGGAATAGTGATATAGAAAGCTCTTTCATTCATGGTTCGTATTTCCAGGAATCATTTTCTCCTTTTATTTACATAATCACATTCCCACTGTTGGCGCAAGCCAGGCAGCAAAGATTTTTGTACGTCAGCTATGCTTGTGCCTGTATGCATAAAATCTTTACTTAAGAAAAGTTAAACAGTAAACAAATTAAATTTCCTAATTCCTATTTTATAAAATCTTTCAGGAAAAAGAACAAAAAGAAGAAATAAAATAAAATCAAATTAATTTCTTTGCCTTTAAAATATATCCTGATACTGAATAAAAGACGGCCGGTTTCCAATCTTCAAGGGTTACCTTCTGCGTTGACACTTTTCAAAAATGCGTCATAACTACAAATAAATATTTTTCACAAAACCGAATCTTCTCTGATGTTCCCTGCTGTGGCAGATTATAAATTAATTCTATTTTTAAATCTATATTTTTATAAAAAAATCATGAAAAGAATTCTATTCTTCCTGCCACTGTTTATTGGCACTTTCTTCGCTTATGCTCAAAGCAAAGTTGATAACTCATCATACAATCCGCATGATTTTTTTGCAGAAAAATTCGCTCCGCACACTGGCAATTTATTACGCTCATCAAACGGAACACCTGGCCCGGCGTATTGGCAAAACAGCGCCAGTTACGTAATACACGCCACACTTAGCGAAAAAGACACTTCCATAACAGGTGATGTAATTATCACCTATAAAAATAACAGCCCTGACAATTTAAAATGCTTATGGCTTCAACTGGATCAGAACATTTTTAAATCTTCATCGCGGGGCGTGGCTACTGCCGCCTATCCCGGTGATTACTTTGGAGTGGCAGATAAAAAAAATGGCGGTTATCAAATCAACAATGTTTCCGTAACGCAGCACGGAAATAATTATAACACCCAACCAATAATAACCGATACCAGAATGCAGATCAGGTTGAATACGCCAATGCATTCAAAAGGTGATAGTGTTTCTATAAAAATCAGTTACCGCTTTAATATTCCGATGGATGGTGCAGGCCGCTTTGGAAGGCAATACACTAAAAATGGCGTCATCTATGAGATTGCGCAATGGTACCCGCGGATATGTGTATATGATGATGTGCAAGGCTGGAATACGCTTCCCTATTTGGGTGGAGGTGAATTTTATTGTGATTATGGCAATTATGATTATTACATCACCGCTCCGTCAGAAATGATCGTGTATGGTTCGGGCGACCTGCAAAATGGAAAAGAAGTATTGACTTCGGAAACAATAAAAAGACTGGCGAAAGCTGCTGTCAGCGATAAAACAGTAACCATTATCAGCGCTGATGAAGCGATGAAACCTTCTACCAGGCCGGTATCCAAAGGAAATCTTACCTGGCATTTCAAAATGAAAAATACAAGAGACGTAGCTTTTACAGCCGGAAAAGGAATGATCTGGGATGCGGCAAGAATTAATCTGCCATCAGGGCGCAAGGCGTTAGCAATGTCATGCTATCCTGTAGAGAGCGATGGCGATTCGGCGTGGTCCCGCTCCACCGAATATTTAAAAGCGAGCATTGAAATTTATTCTAAAAACTATTTTGAATATCCGTGGAATAATGCAGTAAGTAGCGCCGGTAGTACGTTCGGCATGGAATACCCGGGCATAATCTTTAATAACTATACTTTAAAAAATGCCAGCTTATGGTTTTTAGTAGCGCATGAAATCGGTCACAACTGGTACCCAATGATTGTAGGTAGCAACGAAAGAAAATATATGTGGCAGGATGAAGGATTGAACACTTATATCAATTACATAGCAACAGACATTTTTAATCACGGTGAATACAAGAATGACCCGGCTATTTTGGACGCCAACTTTTTTGCGTCCATGGATTATGAAAATTTTATGAACGATAAAGACCCGCTCATGATCGTTTCGGATGCGATGGACGTAAAGCAACATCACCAGTATTATGGTAAAACGGCTTATGGACTGTTTATGCTTCGCAATACAATTGTGGGTAAAGAAAGGTTTGATTATGCCTTCAGAAAATACACAGAGGCCTGGGCTTTTAAGCATCCTACTCCTTACGACTTTTTTAACTCAATAAATAATTACGTCGGCGAAGACCTGAACTGGTTTTGGAAAGAATGGTTTTTTACGACCTGGAAATTAGACCAGGCAATCACTTCAGTAAATTATGTTGAGAATGATCCGGCAAAAGGAGCGGTGATCACGATAGAGAACAAAGGGAAAATGATCGCTCCCGTAATCGTAAAAGTTATTCAGTCTAACGGTGAAGAACAAACGATACAACTACCCGTTGAAATATGGCAACGAGGTGGCACCTGGACTTTTAAATATCCATCTACTTCAGCAATTGATAAAGTGATCCTCGATCCTGAAAAAGTATTGCCGGATATGGATAGAAAAAATAACGAGTGGGTTAAGCAATAGAGAAGAATTGTTTCAAAAATGAATAAGACTTTTTTACATGGTTCGTGAAGACACGAACCATTTTTCTTTTTTTATTTGTCTTGTCCTAAAATTGGAAACAGGGGGAACACCTACATGGAGTAAAAAATGATATTCTGATTAATGCCTGATTGAGTAATGTGGCTTAGAAGCTCGCTGTAAAACACCACTACGATGATGCTTACCCGGAATTTAAAATGTAATGGAGAAATTGTTTTTAAATAAATTACTCTATTAAAAAATGTGCGGTTCATCCGGGGGAGGTGATACCTTTTCAAAAGGTGTCACCTCTTGAGAAATGCCGGCTTTACTTTTTCATTTTATCCATACTATTCATTTTGTCACGCATTTCCATCATTTCTTTACTGACCTGTGCATCATCTGTAAAACCCCAATGGTCAGAAATTTTATTGTCTTTTAATTTTATAACATCCACTCCTTTTTCGTCAAAGCTTTTTCCGGGCATACCCATAGAGGAATCTGCAGAAGTGCCTGTAATATGCACAAGTGAAAATACGTAATCGTCATTTGCTGCACTGGTGATGACATCGAAATTAATATCTTTTATATGATTATGTATATCCCCAAGCATTTTCACGATACTATCCCTGCCTTTAATTTCAGTGCCATTGGGCCCGTCATGATCAATAGCATCACTGGCAATTAAAGTGTCTATCGCACTCATATCGCCTGTTTGAATTGCTTTATATATTTTAAGGCTATTAGCTATGTTTAAATCATTTTGAGAACTGGTAGTCCCTGCAGTGGTACCTGATGGGGCATTATGGCAGGAGATTAAAAAAAACATAGCAACTGCTGAACTGAATAAAAACTTTTTCATTTGCTTTAATTTTTTAATGATAAAATGATTGTGTAGTGGCCTTTAATAAGCAGAGACTTTCGAAGGGTGGGAAAACAAAGCTAAAAACTTTTTTTACGATAAAAAAAATTATTATCAGGTTACGGGTAAGTAGAGCATCGTATGCGAGGAATGAAGGCGAAGTTTTTGATATTTCTTATGTCAGCCCAAATTTGTTGCCTATGTTGTTGCTAAAAAATACTTCTCCCTGTGCAGGTAAAAGGTTGTTACTTCTGTTTGTAAAATAATAGAGTTCGGCTTACTGAAAAATAAATCCTAACCACTGATTCATGCCCCAAGTAATATTCCTATTCTACTTCGCGCCATTCAATTTCACGATAATTTACGTAAACGTTTAGGTAAAAATAAAAATCCCAATTATTTATTGCTTTACTGTACCCGCCTGCCGAACCTTTTCAAATACATATCCTCATTATCTGATCCGGCGCCTCCGGGCTTTCTATGATTTTCCACTAATTTGCAATTACAAATTGATCATTCGTAAATAAACTATACCATGAGATGTAAAGGATTGCTTTTTTTAGCGCTGTGTTTTTTTATGGCCACTGCGCATGCGCAACAACAATATGAACTCAACAGCGGATGGAAATGCATTAATGTAAAAGACGTAAAGAATAACGGAGAAAAAATTTCGCAACCCTCTTTTTCC
>DASSHD010000157.1:0-9474 GCA_035693085.1 Hanamia sp.
TCTATTATTTCGTTTGAAGTGGAAGGTCGTACAAACGGATTTTTATGTACGCTGGACAGCAGGAGAGAAATTGCTTCCAAAGATGTTTTGCTTGCAATACGCAAAGAAGTTTTCAATGTGAATCTGGTAAGATTAAATGAAAATAATTTTCTTCAGACTCTCAGAAATAAATTATCATGGGGGCTTGATAAAAGAAACTAAATAATTTCTTTTGTTAAAAATATTCACTTCTCATATTCGTTCTTTTAACTTTCAGTTATTTTTACCTCCAGTTATGAAAAAACTTATTCCTCTGTTAATTATATCCGTGCTCTTTAGTATAAGTGGTTATTCCCAGGAAGAATACGTGCAGGAAGGCGAGTTTGGAATCACAGGAGGCTTATCACATTATTTTGGCGATCTTGATAACAGGGGAGCCATCAACCGGCCAAAGGTCGCTTTCGGCGCTTATTTCAGGAAACAATTTGGGAATTATACAGCCGTTCGTCTTAGTGGTAATTATGCATTCTTAGCCTATAGCGACATTTACAGTAATAATGAATACCAGCATAGAAGAAATCTGAGTTTTAATACCAGCATTTTTGAAGTTACCTTACAGGGTGATTTTAATTTTTTTAAGTTTATACCAACAGACCGCGCTCATTCTTTCACTCCTTATGCAACATTAGGTGTCGGTTTTTTCACTTATGACCCCTATGCTTTTTACCAGGGTGAAAAAGTGTATTTACGGCCGCTTCATACCGAAGGTGAAACCTTTTATAAAGGCAGAAAAGAGTATGGAAGCATGGCATTGTGTTTTCCAATTGGCTTTGGTGTCAAATATGCCATTAATGATAAGGTCAATCTTTCGTTTGAAGTAACCCAACGTTTTACCACTACTGATTATATAGATGATGTAAGCACCACTTATGTTGGAATAAATAGATTCCCCTCCACAGCCGGTGGAAAATCCCTTGCCGGAATCATGCAGGACCGTTCTTTTGAAACTGGCACTCCTATTGGCATTGAAGGCAGACAAAGAGGTTTCAGTAAACAGAATGATCAATATGCTACAGCAGTAATTGGGATTTCGTTTAATATCACATCTTACCGGTGCCCCTCAGCAAAGCCGTAAAATATTTTATCTGAAACAGGTAGAAACTATTTACTTACTTTTGTTTGCTACAGGCTGTTGCCTGACTTCCTTTTTTCATTATCATGAGTTTAAAAGATAAATTAATAGCCGAAAAACTTCCCCGGCATGTTGCTATCATAATGGATGGCAATGGACGATGGGCGAAAGAAAAAGGCAAGAATCGTTTGTTTGGTCATTATCACGGAGTTGAAAGTGTGCGGAATATAGTAGAAGGCTGTGCCGAATTACAAATTGGCTACCTGACACTTTATGCTTTCAGTACTGAAAACTGGGATCGTCCTAAAGATGAGGTAACAGGCCTGATGGAATTATTGGTGCAAACCATACGGGAAGAGGTGGCAACGCTTAATAAAAATAACATCCGTTTGCATGTAATCGGAAATATTAATATGCTTCCTGCAAACGCGCGCAAAGAATTAGAAGAAGCATGTAACGATACCAAAGGCAATACCGGCCTCAATCTTATAATGGCACTCAGCTATAGCAGCCGATGGGAAATCATCAATGCTGTAAAAAATATTGGTATAGCGATAAAAAAAGATGAATTGCAACCCGAAGAAATTACTGATGATATATTCAAACAATATTTATGCACTGCACCCTTTCCTGATCCTGAAATAATAATCAGAACAAGTGGCGAATACCGGATCAGCAATTTTTTATTATACCAGGCTGCTTACTCTGAATTATATTTCACAGATACGTTGTGGCCCGATTTCAGGAAAGAGAATTTATACCAGGCCCTTTTGGACTATCAGAACAGGGAAAGAAGATTTGGGAAAACCAGTGAACAATTATTATAAAAAATTAGTTTCAATTATCTAATCTTCCATTTGCTAAAAAATAGAATATATATTTTTCACAGCACATCTTGCTAAAACTTTGATCCTTCCAACTTTGTGGCTGATTTAACAAAAACTTTTAATTATTGAAATTAACTTGCCGCCCTTATTAAAATTGTTTTAATGCTTAAGATCTACAAGATCCTACTCTTGATAGCTATTGCTGTTACTACCACTACTATTGCTTCTGCACAGCTTGTTAAGGATTCTGTACCTGAGGTTTCTAATAGCAATGACACTCTTCCAATTTCTGTAAAACCAGATACAATTCCCAGCTCTGTGAATGTAGAACTGGAAAATATTTTAAATTCAAGGACGCCTAAGAAATATACGATATCTCATATTACTGTTACCGGTACTACATTTGATCCCAACCTGATCATCTCTATTTCAGGTCTTGCTGTCGGTGATAAAATAACATTGCCAGGCAGTGACGATTTTGCCAAGGCGATTACCAACTTATGGAATCAAAATCTTATTTCCAATGCAGAAATATATTTAACCCAACTCAAAGGCGATGATTTATCAATAGAAATACATATTACAGACAGGCCTGTTCTTTCATCTTTCAAATTTAAAGGCATCAGCAAAAGCGAGGCTGACGATATTACCAAAAAACTCGATCTTCAGAAGGGAAAAGTTACAAGAGTTACAGAAGGGTTTAAAGTATCCGCAACATCAATTATAGATAAGTTCTTTGTTGACAAAGGATTTAGAAATGTAACTGTACAAATTAATGAGGTAAAGAATCCTAAGGTTGAAAACGCTGTAACCCTTTTATTTATAATTAATAAGAACGGAAAAGTACGGATTAACAATATTTTCTTTGCAGGAAATGAAGAAGTAAGCGATGCTAAACTTAAAAAGAAAATGAAGGGAACCAAAGAAAAAAGCAGGTTCACCTTATTCCCTACACACGATTATAATGTATATGATTCATCTAAAAGCGGTCATCTTTCTTTCAATCAGTATTTACGTGAAAATGGTTATCTGATACCATCTAAAACTGCTGAACTTATTGATCCTTATTTTAGATTTAAATTACTTACCTCTGCAAAATTCAATGAAAAGAAATATTTAGAGGATAAAAATAAAATTTTAGATTATTATAATTCTCTTGGTTTTCGGGATGCTACCATTGTTGATGATACTACTTATAGTGATGCTAAAGGAGATTTAGACGTAGCTATCAAAGTTTCAGAAGGCCATCGGTATTATTTTGGTAACATAACCTGGAAGGGAAATACCAAATACCCTGATTCTATTTTAAATCTGATTTTGGGTATTAAGAAGGGTGATATTTACGATGCAGAAACATTGAATAAAAGACTTGGAGTTACTCCTTCCGCTACCGGGGGAGATATATCGAGCCTTTACCAGGATGACGGCTATTTATTTTTTCATGTTACTCCTGTTGAAACTGCAGTTTATAATGATACCATTGACCATGAAATACGTATTGTAGAAGGTCCGCAAGCCACAATCGGAAAAGTAGCAATAGCAGGAAATGAAAAAACAAAAGACTATGTTATAAGACGCGAATTGCGTACTATCCCCGGAGAAAAATTCAGTAGGGAAAAAATTATCCGTACCCAACGTGAGCTTTCTCAATTAGGTTATTTTGATGCTGAAAAAATTAACCCGGGAATTGATCCACATCCTGAAAACGGAACTGTAGATATTACATGGAACCTTGTAGAAAAATCATCGGATCAATTAGAGCTTTCTGCCGGATTTGGAGGAGGTATCGGACTGACGGGTACATTAGGTGTTACTTTTAATAACTTTTCTATTTATAATATTTTTAAGAAAAAAGCCTGGGATCCTTTGCCGGTAGGTGATGGGCAAAGATTAAGCCTGAGAGGCCAAAGTAATGGAAAGCAATTTCGTTCGTATAACTTTTCTTTTACTGAACCCTGGCTTGGAGGTAAAAAGAGAAACCCTTTTACCATCAGCTATTACAATACTAAATACGCTAATGCATATAATCCATATACCGGCTATTATGACCGGCATTATGCAGATACTTCTTATATCAAAACAATTGGATTTAGCGTTTCCCTTGGTAAACAATTGAAGTGGCCCGACGATTTCTTCTCATTAGTCTATCAGCTAAATTTCCAACAGTATAAGCTTAAAAAATATAATATTTTTCCGGGGCTTACTAATGGTACTTCAAATAATGTTAGTTTGAAAATCACTTTCGCGCGCAGTTCGGCCGGTCCTAATCCTATTTTTCCTACGGGAGGTTCTAATTTTATTTTTAGTACTGAGTTAACTCCACCCTATTCAATCTTAAGGGGCGAAAGGCCCTTGGCTGCTAACGAACAGTTTAAATGGATAGAGTATCATAAAGAACGATTTACAGCTCAGTGGTATGTACCTATAGGTAATGCAAGAGGAACCGAAAAGGACAAACAGTTTGTATTATATGCTGCAGCAAAATATGGATTCATTGGGAAATATTCTCCTTCAGCGCCTGCTTCTCCTTTTGGGCGATTCCAACTCGGGGATGCGGGGCTAAGTAATAATTACGGATTGCTTGGGTATGACATCATTGCTCACAGAGGATATCCGGTTTATGATAATTCTAATCCTAAAATTAACCCTGACATTAGCCAGGCAACCAATTTTTTTACTATCTTCAATAAATATACTTTAGAAATGAGGTACCCGTTCAGCACAAGCGCCAGCAGTACTATTTACGGACTTGCGTTTTTTGAAGCTGCTAACGGATGGTATAATTTTAAAGATTACAATCCATTTAAACTGCGAAGATCTGTTGGTCTGGGTATGCGTTTTTTCCTCCCTATGTTTGGTTTGCTTGGGTTTGATTATGGAATCGGAATTGACAGGATAACTCCTGGTGGAGGAATAAAAGGGGCAGGGAAATTTACCTTCATGCTGGGTCAGGAACCTGAATAAGAGAATGTCAGAGAGGTTTGTAAAATAGTGAAATAAGAATTGAGATTATTTGTTGCTTTACTGTTACATAATACCATATTCGAAAATGTATCATAAATAATTATTTGATTAAAATAATTTAGAATGAAAAAATTACTTTTTATTTTCTTACTATGCGTTTCATTTGCAGGCACCGGCTTTTCACAACGTTATGCAGTGATTGACTCAAAATATATTCTCAGCAAATTACCGGAATATAAAGACGCACAGCTAACATTAGACCAGTTCAGCAAAATGTGGCAACAGGAGCTTGATAGGAAATCCACTGCTCTCGACAGTATGTACAAAGAATATGATGCCGAAAAAGTTATGCTCAGCGATGAACTCAGGAAAAAAAGAGAGGATCAACTTTACAATATGCAAAAAGAACTCAGCGATCTTCAAAGAAAAAGGTTCGGATACCAGGGCGATCTTTTCAAAAAACGTGAAGAGCTGATGAAACCCATACAAGATAGAGTTTATAATGCCATTCAAAAATTGGCAGTAGCAAAATTATATGATTTTATTTTGGATAAAAGTGCGGGAATTACCGTTATATTTGCCGACCCAAAACTGGACAAGAGTGATGATGTGCTGAAAGAATTGGGTGTTAAATAATTGCCAAAGACAAAAACAAGTGCAGCCTAAAACATATTTTTAAACACTTTATAAAAACAAACCTTAAAACAAAAATGAAACAATTTCTTATCATCCTTTTTATTTCTGTAGGAATATTTGGATCTTCTACATCAGCTACTGCTCAAAAAATCGGTTATATAAGCGCTGATGAAATTATACAGTTAATGCCTGAAGCCGCCGCTGTTCAGAAACAACTCGATGCGTATCAACAGTCTCTCTATCAAAATGCACAGGATAAACAAGCTGCCTTAAATGATGCAGTGCAAAAATTCATAAAAGATTCGGCAACAATGAGTCCGAGTCTTAAAGAAGTAAAAAGAAGCGATCTTCAGAAACAAAGTCAGGATTTATCTGGCGAACAACAAAGAATTCAAAATGAATTTGAACAAAAAAGGCAGGAGCTTTCTGTTCCAATTCAAAAGAAACTGAAGGAAGCAATTGATGAAGTGGCCAAAGAAAACGGTTATACTTATGTAATGCCCACAGAAGCACTTATTGTAATGCCTCCTGGAAATGACCTGGGGCCTTTAGTAATCAAAAAACTTGGTTTAAAGCAGCCCACCACACCGCCTAAGACGGGTACCGGTAAATAATAAACATAAAAATAATTTGATCAGGCCATCCTTAAACGGGATGGCTTGTTTATTTTTGATAAATGATACCTTCCCCAATAGGAGTTTTTGATTCCGGCTATGGCGGCCTTACTGTTTTAAAAGAGATAAAAGATCTTTTACCTCAATACGATTTTGTTTACCTCGGCGACAACGCCCGCACTCCATACGGAACCCGCTCGTTTGAAACGGTTTATGAATATACTCTGGAATCGGTAAAATGGTTATTTAAACAAGGATGCTCTTTAATTATTCTTGCCTGTAACACCGCTTCAGCAAAGGCCTTACGGACAATCCAACAAAAATATTTGCCTGAATTTGAAGCTGGAAAAAGAGTACTTGGCGTGATCAGGCCAACTGCTGAAATTATCGGAAACTACTCTTCAACGAAACATATTGGCATTTTGGGAACCAAAGGAACTGTACAATCAGAATCTTATCTTATTGAAATTGAAAAATTTTTTCCGGGAATAGAAATATTCCAACATGCCTGCCCGATGTGGGTACCATTGGTAGAAAACAGCGAATACGATTCAGCCGGGGCTGATTACTTTATTGAAAAAGACATTCATATTTTATTGCATAAATCTCCGGCTATTGATACTGTTTTACTTGCCTGCACACATTATCCTTTATTATTAGATAAAATAAAAAAATTCCTTCCGGGAAAAACAAAGATTGTATCTCAGGGCCCCATTATAGCCAAAAGTCTGGCAGACTACTTAATTCGCCATCCCGAAATCGAAGCGAAATGTAGCAAAAACGGGCATTTAAAATTTTTTACAAGTGACTCTGCGAAAGATTTTGATAAACATTCAAAAATTTTTTTTGGAGAAAGATTGAGTTCAAAACATATAGATTTATGAGTTTCCCTAATTAGAGCATATATGTAGCAAATTATAATTTGCCTTGTTTGTAAAAATTCGTGCAATTCGTGGCCACAAAATATAAAATCTTTTCTTACTTTTGCTGCCCTTTCACATACAGCAGGGGATGGTGCCCGGCTGAGAAAAGAAACAAATTTTTTAAAAAAGAAAAATAATTAATAATGCCAGGGAAAAAACGTACTTACCAGCCGCATAAGCGCCGCCGTAAAAGTGTGCATGGTTTCAGAGAGCGCATGTCAACTGCAAATGGTCGCAAAGTTTTATCAAGCCGTAGAAGAAAAGGGCGTCATAAACTTACTGTTTCTGATGAACACGGAAGTAAGAAATAAATAATTCAGACTGAAAATATTTTGAAATAGCCTCTTATAACGGGGCTATTTTTTATTTTAGCGCTCAATTTTTGTTCATCATTAAAATCATTTTGTCATCAGAGAAAGATTTACACTAAAAGCCCACGAAAGATTAAAAAGCCTGAAGGTCATTCAGCAGCTTTTTAAAGAAGGAAAATCTTTTTCACATTTTCCTCTCAGGGTGATGTATGTCGAGACCGAAAACAAGCTTTCAAGTCTGCAGGCGGGATTTACAGTGAGTACCCGGCATTTTAAAAAAGCGGTTGACAGAAACCGGATTAAAAGACTGATGCGAGAATCTTACAGATTGCAAAAAAATAATTTAAAAAATTCTTTAGAAAAAAATTCTAAAAACCTTGCCGTGTTTTTTATCTATACCGGAAATGAAATGCCAAAGTATGAAGATGTATTTGATAAAATTGGGAGTGCATTAAAAAGGTTAGAGGGGATAGTTTGAGATGACCATAGCTATATCACAGTGCGAACCTGAAAGGCTTTAAGATGACTAACTACAGGTGAAACTTTCAATATTAATGAGGGCCGTATGCAAACCGATAGTATGCATAAAAACAGCCTGTAGGAGATAATAACATGTCTCCGGCTAAAGCCAATAACAGAAGGGTAGAATTTATAAAGATGTAATACTAAAAGTAGAATTATTCGTCTGTTGTGAAAACATTAAAAAAGGAGGCTTGAATCAGCAGCCAGGAGTTAAAATATATAAGTATTGAAAAACGCTCTCTGATGAAAAAAATAAAATAAAAAAGTAAGAAAACTCTATTTCAGTAAACGAACCAAGCCCGGGTAGGCAAACAAAAAATGACAATTTCTATTTTCCTTTAAAAACAGGTTTCCTTTTTTCTATAAAAGCCGTAGTTCCTTCTTTTTTATCATCGCTTAGGAAGACTTGTCCAAACAGGTGGGTCTCTTCATTAAAACCATCCTTGTCAATTTCGTAAAATGAATTTACAGCTGCTATTACTTTAGATACGGCTACTGAAGATTTAGTAAGGATCAGATTTAAAATTTCTTTTGTTTTTGGAATCAGGTTCTCAGGTGTTTCTACGTAATTTACGAGCCCCAAAGTTTTTGCCTCATCCGCTCCGATCATACTTCCTGTCATCATTAATTCCATTGCTTTCCCTTTACCAACGAGCATGGTTAAACGCTGTGTGCCACCATAGCCGGGTATGATACCAAGATTCACTTCAGGCTGTCCAAATTTTGCATTGGTGCTCGCTAACCTAAAATGGCATGACATTGCTAATTCGCAACCACCGCCAAGCGCAAAACCATTAACGGCAGCTATTACAGGTTTCGGACAATTTTCGATCCTAAAGAAAATTTCCTGTCCTTTTTGAGAAAGTAAGGCACCCTCGTCATCTTTTACAGAAATGAATTCTGAAATATCTGCCCCTGCTACAAATGCTTTTTCTCCGGCACCTGTTATAATTACTGCTTTAATTCTATTATCACTATAAACAATATCCATTGCATTATTCAGTTCATCCAAAACCGTTTGATTCAATGCGTTTAATTTATCAGGCCGGTTAATGATGATCGTAAAAATATTATTATCTAATTCCGTTTTGATCGTTGAAAAATTCATGGTTATTTCTTTTTGCAATTCTATACTTTGTTGTCTCTTTAATTCCAATTTGTATGCATCTCTTTCTTTAAAAGAATTGAATATGCGAATAGACTTTTTAATCAATAAAAATTTAAAAATTCCTGTTTTCTTTTACCCAGTCTTTTATATATGCCGCTATTTCCGTTGTTGGTGTGCCGGGTGAAAACAATTTCCCAACTCCCATTTCATTCAGCTTTTTCATATCATCTGTAGGAATAATTCCTCCCCCTGTTACTAAAACATCATCCATCCCTTTTTCTTTCATCAATGATAATATTTTTGGGAAAATAGTATTATGAGCGCCTGTCAAAATACTTACACCAATGGCATCCACATCTTCCTGCAACGCAGCATTCACCACCATCTCAGGAGTTTGGCGCAGTCCTGTATAAATTACTTCCATTCCTGCATCGCGAAGTGAAGTGGCAATCACTTTG
>DASSHD010000158.1:0-3518 GCA_035693085.1 Hanamia sp.
TTATGGCATTTCATTGCTACAAGTCTCAGAAGCGATTAACCACAGTGGCATTGACATCCCGGCAGGAAGGGTACAAACGGACGATATCAGTAGCTCAGTAAGGCTCACCGGAAAATTTTCAAATGTTGAAGGCATTAAAAATGTACAGGTAGCCATGCCTGCGCCGGGCAGCCCGGTGTATGTGAAGGATGTAGCCACCGTAACAGATGGCATTAAGGAAATCACATCTGTAAACCGGTACAACGGCAAGAACGGTATTGGAATGCTTTTGAAAAAACAGGGCGATGCCAATGCAGTGGATGTATCCAAAGCGGTAAATGCAAAATTGCAAGCCATAGAAAATCAAAACAAATCCGATAATGTACAGTTTGCCGTTGCGGATGACAGTACCGATAACACCATTGCCGCAGTAAATTCTGTAGTGGAGGATTTGGGAATGGCGGTGATTTTGGTTTCGCTGGTAATGCTGTTGTTTTTGCGCAGCATTAGAAATTCTTTTATTGTGCTGGTTGCTATCCCTACATCATTAATTACCGCCTTTATGGTCATGTGGATGCTGGGCTATACGCTTAACCTGATGACACTGCTGGCCATGTCATTAATCATTGGTATCCTCGTGGATGATGCGACGGTAGTGTTGGAAAATATTCAGCGGCATTTAGACATGAAAAAAGATAAGCGCACTGCGGCTTTGGACGGACGTATGGAAATTGGGTATGCGGCGGTCTCTATCACACTTGTGGATGTCGTTGTTTTTTTACCGATACTTTTTTTACAGGTTTTTGTTGCCGATATGCTACAGCAATTTTCTGTAGTGGTTATCACTTCTACCTTAACAAGTTTGCTCGTAGGATTTACGCTCACCCCGTGGCTCGCTTCGCGAATCGGCAAGGCGGAGGATATGAAGCCGACGAATATGTTCAATCGTTTTTTGCTTTGGTTTGAAGAACAATTAAAACGTTTTATCAATTGGTATGGCAGGCAATTGTCCTGGGTTTTAAATCATAAACTGATTAGTGTAGGAGTTGTCATTTTATTATTTGTCCTCACCGGGGCGATGATGAAGGCGGGAATTATCGGCAAAGAGTTAATAGCCACCGGCGACCAGGGAAAATTCAGCATGTACCTGGAATATGATAAGAACACCGCGTTACAACAAAACAACATCACCTCGCATAAAATAGAAAATTTTATTTCCGCACAGCCGGAAGTGGCTACGTTGTTCAGTAATGTCGGCGGGCCAAGTACTGGTATTGGCAGCCTGGGTGTAGGCGCGGTGAACAAAACTGAATTTACGATTCAATTAAAAGACCCGAAAGAAAGGCCGGAAGAATCTACTGAAGAATATATGATTCAACTGCGCAGCGCTTTGGAGAACCGGTATCCGGGGATAAGATTTTCCATGGCGGCCATCGGATTGGTGCCCCGCTCAGCCCCCATTGAGTTTACATTAAGCGGAAATAATCTGGATACGGTGATGAGCACGGCTGAAAAAATGAAAAGCGCATTGGAAGAAATTCCGGGAGCAGATAATGTACAATTATCTGTAGAAGAAGGAAGTCCTGAATACCTGGTAATTCCTGACAAAGATAGAATGCAACGTTTTGGGCTTACAACCGGTTATGTAGGAATCAATCTAAGAACTGCATTTTCCGGCAATGATGACGCCACACTTACCAGAGATGGAACAGAATATCCTGTGCGTATTTGGTTGGATAACCTGGATAGGAAAAACCGGGAGAATATAAAAGCGCTGAACATCATCAATCCCAAAGGGATACCTGTCCAGGTGTCTCAATTTGCCGATGTGGTTCAAAGCAATTCTCCCTCCTTATTAGAAAGGAAAGACCGGCAACCCGCAGTTACTATTACCGCAAACACCCTGGGAAGGCCTTCGGGAACAGTAGCGGATGATGTTTTAAGTTACTTAAAAACAAATCCGCTACCCGCCGGCACTACTATGTCGTGGGGAGGAGATATCAAAAGGCAGAATGAAAGCTTTGGAGCATTAGGCTCTGTTTTGCTGATATCGTTTATTCTTATTTACCTGATAATGGTGGCGCTATATGATAGTTTCGTGTACCCATTCGTGGTATTGTTCTCTATACCAGTTGCCGCTATCGGTGCATTCTTAGCGTTGAATTTGTCCATGAACCAGTTGAGTTTATTTTCCCTGTTAGGCCTCATCATGTTGATGGGATTGGTAACAAAAAATGCCATTCTCATTGTGGACTATACCAACCAGCTAAAAGAAAGAGGAATGCATTTTAGAGATGCCCTGATAGAAGCAGGTAAAACCAGGATGCGCCCGATACTCATGACGACTATGGCGATGGTTTTCGGTATGTTGCCTATTGCCCTGGCAAAGGGAAGCGCCAGCGAATGGAAGAACGGGTTGGCCTGGGTGATTATCGGCGGGCTTTTATCATCATTGGCTCTCACGGTATATTTGGTGCCAATAGTGTATTATGTGGTGGAGAAGATTCAATTAAGAATTAAAAATTACGAATTACGAATTAAGAAAAAGAAATTAGGCAATGCGGTCTGATGTGGGGCGTAGCGGTCAGTCCGAAGGTCGGCAATGAGGGTTAATGGGTTGCCCACGGCCGGAACAACGGGCTTAATTGGTTGCCCGCGGTCTGACGCTTTGCGTACCGACCGCAATGGATTGAAGGTGGTAACGCTGTGGAAGTCGGAAGTATTTCTATTGCATTGAAAATTTAAAACTCATTGGATTTTTTTCACAAAAAATATTTGCATGATGAAACTCATATTTTCTCAAACGTCTCTCTTAATTGCGAGCCTTTTTACATTTCTTACAATCAGTTCTTTTTGCTCGAGCCAACAAAAATTATTTTCATTAAATGTTGAAGTCAGCAATCTTAGAAACAATGAAGGCTCTGTTGTATTTGCATTGTACAACCGCGAAGATGCTTTCCCTGATGAGCATTATAAAAAATATTATAAGAAGATGATTGGAAAAATTGAAAATGGAAAATCTTCAGTAATATTTAAAGATTTGCCCGAAGGGAAATATGCAGTGAATATCCTGCATGATGAAGACAATAATGGCAAAATTAAAAAAGGCTTTCTTCTGCCTAAAGAGGGAATTGGTTTTTCAAATTACCAGTCTATCGGTATTGGCAACAAACCAAAATTCAGCAAAGCCTCTTTCATGCTGCAACATGACTTGAAAATAAATGTAAAGGTGATTTATATGTGACACTTAAAGTAGCGGACCTTCAAAAAGCAATGACGGATGATTGTTTTGTTCTGAAAAGTTTATTGCTTTTAAAATTCTGTTTTGACCAATTCACCAAATTATCAGAATATTCCGGATTTGGAATACCTGTTTAAACTCTTTGATATGCTCACTACACGTGTGGATTATACGACTGCTGCCCGCAACCTGGCGTTTAGGCGTCCTTTAATCAGCTCACTGATTACGCAGGTTCTTTTTTGGTGCATAGCCTATTTTCTTTTAGGAACGATTATATTTTTCACTTCAGAAGTATTCA